>NZ_JBEXHP010000001.1:96108-155871 GCF_040607895.1 Micromonospora sp. NPDC005220 | reverse complement strand
ACCCCCCGGCGGCGGGCGCCCGCGGGCCCCCCCCCAACGCTCGACACACTCAAGAACCCCACCGTGCGGCCACCTTCTTGCGCGCCCACTGCAGATTGCCGTACCCAGGGTTAGTCTGCGAAACAGTTCGGCTGCCGCCGCGGCCTCTGCCCGTCGTGGTCGTCGCACGTCAAGCGCATAGGGTGGGTGGCAGACCTGCGCACTGGGAGGCTGCCATGGAACTGCTGTTGTCGGCTCGACCGGGCCAGAGTTGCACCGTGGTCGAGGCGCGCGGTGACCTCGACATGGCCACCGCCCCACAGCTCCGCGACAACCTGCAGCAACTCATCGATTCCGGCGACCGGCAGGTGGTGGTGGACCTGGCCGGGGTGGGGTTCATCGATTCGAGCGCGCTGGGCATGCTGGTGGTGATGTTCAAGTCGCTTAGCGAGGTCGGCGGCCGGCTGAGCCTGGCCGGGGTGCAGCCCGGAGTGCGCCGGGTCCTGAGCATCACATCGGTGGACCGAGTCATCGACATCTACGACGACGTGCACGCCGCCGAAGCCGACATCACGACCTCCAACGGCATCACCGGCGGGTAGCAGTTCAGTCCGGCAGCGCCACCCTGGCCCGCTCCACGTCGGCGCCCGCGCTGCTCCGCCGGTCTCTCTGATGCCCGCCGTGCCAGTCGATGATCAGCAGGGTGGCATCATCGGCGAGAGTAGGGCCCCCCACCTCCAGCACGGCGTCGGCCAACGCCCGCACGGCCTCGCGTGGGTGCAGGTCGCTGATCGAGCGCAACACGGCCGGCAGGTCCAGGTTGGCGGCGTTGCGCTCCAACATGCCGTCGGTGACCACCACCAGGCGATCACCGGGTTGCAGAGTGATCTCCTCGTGGAGAAAGTCCGCCTCGGTGAACATTCCCAGCGGAAAGTTGCCCGGCAGCCGCAGCGGCTCAATTTCCCCGCCGCGTACCAGCAGCGGCGGAACATGGCCGGCGTTGAGCAGCGTGCACACTCCGGTGCGCAGGTCGAGGCACCCGAGGACCGCGGTGACGTAACTGCCCCGCACACCAGCGTGCTCGGCAACCGCGGTGTTCGCGGCATCAGCCTGTTCGACCAGGCCAGCGCCCCGGCGGCGGGTGTTGCGCAGGCTGCCCACGCCGAGGGTGGCCGTCAACGCGCTTGCCACCCCGTGGCCCATCGCGTCGGTGACGCTGAAATGCAGCACATCGCGGCCCAGGCTGTAGTCGAACGTGTCCCCGCCGATGCTGGCAGCCGGCTCCAGCCAACCGGACAGCGTGAACGCGCTGGCCTCACACGTGAACGCGCTCGGCAGCAGACGGCGCTGGATCTCCGCGGACAGGGTGAACGGATCCGTCCGTTGCCCCCACTCGAACAGGTCGGTGTGCCGCCGGTTCGCGATCACCACGAACGCCAACGCGTGCGCCGTACGCGCGATCTCCCCCAGCTCCTGCGCGGTCGGCTCCTCGGGCAACATCATCTCCAGCAGGCCGATCACCTCACCGCGTTCGGTTACCGGCGCCAACACCGTCCAGCTGTCGGAGCCGCCGACGACCTGCACCGTCTGGGTGCGCAGCGCCTGCTCGGCCGGGCTGCCGTCGAACGGCAGCACGGTGGCGACCTCTTCGCCGTAGCGGTGGGTCCCGCCCGCGTTGTCGATCGGGACGTAAGCCAGCCGAACCAGCGCCCGACCGCTGAGGTCGGCGATCAGGAACGAGACGGCCGACGCGCCGAGCGCCACACCGACCTCGCGGGTGACCGCCTCGACCGCCTCGACCGGCGAGGCTGCCTCCGCCGCATCCAACACGCCGGCCAGGACCCGCCCTTGACGACTCTGCACCCCAAGAGTCTACGAACACCCCACCGGCCAGCATGTAGGTGCTGACCGCTGCCGCGGTGCTCGCGGCGACGGCACCGGCACACCGGACCGGACCGGTCAGCGCGCACCGTGCGATAGCGTGCGCCCATGCCGTGGATCTGGTCCTGGTCGTCATCGCCGCCGCGGCCAACCTGACCCTCGCCGCTGTGCTGTTCAGCAGGGGCCGTGGCGGCACCACGGTGCCCCGGATCTTCGGCCGCCCGCAGCCTCTCCCGCGCCTGCGGGCCGCGATGCATCTCTGCCTGGGGCTGGGGATGGGCGTCGGCTGGCTCACCAAGGACATCTTCCCGCCCCAATCCACCGCCGACACGGTCCTGTTCAACGTGGTGAGGGTCCTGCTGGTGGCTGCTCTCGTCACCGCACTACTGAGCGCGTTCCGGCACCCGCGACCCATCGGCGACAAGACCGCCCGTTAGCGCCGGTGGTGGCGTCAGCGTTGTGGTCGCGCCGCATCGCTGCGGACGTCGATGCGCAGGGCGTTGACGGCCATCCGGATCAGCTCGGGAAGCTGGTCCTCGGTGAGGGCGACACCCTACAAATCTCATCACTCCGCAGGCAGTCCATGCGCATTGGTGTGCGGTTCCGATTCGTTGACGCGAGATTGCGGAGGCAGCACATGCAGAGTGTCAGCCACCGCCTGTCGCATCATCTCGACCGCGGAGGTCATCCCGTAGCGACGGTCGAGGACCTTCAAAATGTCCTCTTCGGTCTGGGCAGGACCCGCGCTGCAGATCGGGCCAGAGAACACAGGTGTCGAGGAGGGCGGTAAACACCCGTCTATTCTGTCAGGCCCCTGCGGCGTCGTCCGATGACACGACGCGCCTCGCGCAGTCGCTGCATTACCGCGTCGAGGTCTTCCTCATCATCGATGTCCATCGAGGTTGCCTCAAGCGCGGCATACTGCTCGGCCCTGCGCTGCGTCCGGTACGCAAGCAAGTCGGGCAGAAGGACGCGCCGGTGAGTCCCCAATCGCTCAAACGGGATCTTGCCCTCGTCGAGCAACTTGACGACTGTGGGTCAGCTCACTCCAAGCAGGTCAGCGGCTTGCTGGGTCGTCAGCTTCAACGTCCGCGGGGCCACAGTCACTGCCGGGGGTCGCGATGTGGTTACGCAAGAGTCTGGGCTTGACCCGCAAAGTCTGCCAGCCGCAGCTGTGATCACCCCGGAAGAACGTGAGACTGCAGGTTGACCCATCCGGTGCCCCATATGAATCAGGGGACATGACCGATTGGTCATGTCCCCTGGATACTGCTGGTGCGCCGCCAGGGACTCGAACCCCGAACCCGCGGATTAAGAGTCCGCTGCTCTGCCAGTTGAGCTAGCGGCGCTCGTCGGCAACGGACAGAACATTAGCACCCCTCCCGAGCGGGCTCCAATTCGGTTACCCGGGTCCCCCCTTCGGTCGAGCTTTGCCGGCAAATAGCCCCAAACCGACCACCACCGTCAAGACCGGGGCATGGGTTGCGGCGGTGATGCGGCACGATGTCCGCCAGGTACGCGAGAACAGAGGTGGGCATGGCACGGTTCACGCGAGCCGGGGCGGTGGTGGGCGCCCTGACTCTGGCGGCGTCGCTGGCACTGACCGGGTGCGGCGGCGACGACAAGAAGCCGGCATTTGTTGGCGGCCCGTCCTCGGACGTGAGCGCCGCCCCTGGCTCAGCCGCCCCTTCCACACCGAGCACACCGAGTGGGCCGCCGCTCACGTTGAGCCCGGCGGACGGCACGAAGAACCGGCCGGTGAGCACGGAGATCAGCGCGAAGCTCCCGGACGGCGGGAAGGTGTCCGCGGTCACCCTGACGGCGGACGGTGGCGGCTCGGTCGAGGGCAAGCTGCGTACCGATGGCTCGGCCTGGGTGCCGTCAGCTCCACTGAAGTGGGGCACCCGCTACACGGCCACGGTGACGGCGAGCGGCTCGGACGGCACGAGCAGCCAGGGCACCAGCAGCTTCACCACGATGGCCAAGCCGAAGTCGACCATCGGTTCGGGCCTGTACCTCTTTGACGACAAGAGCTACGGGGTGGCCATGCCGGTGGTCACCGAGTTCCACCCGGGCATCCCGAAGAAGGACCGCGCCGCGGTGCAGAAGCGGATGTTCGTCCGGACCGACCCGCCGCAGCCGGGCGCGTGGCACTGGGTCAGCAACGGCACGCAGGCCTACTACCGGGCCCCGGAGTACTGGAAGCCGGGCACCACCATCACCGTGCGGATCGCCCTGGCGGGGGTGCCGCTGAGCAACGGCAGGTACGGCGACATCGACCGCAAGGCGACCGCAAAGATCGGCCGGTCGTTCGAGATGAAGGTCGACAACGCCAACAAGAAGATGACGGTGTACGAGAACGGCGCGCCGGTGCGCACCATTCCGGTGAGCCTGGGCAAGAAGAGCACGCCATCGTCGAGCGGCACGCTGGTCGTGATGGAGAAGAAGGAAACCACTGTCTTCGACACCCGCGACGACCCGGACCCGGCCAACCGCTACGTGACCGACATCCAGTTCGCCCAGCGGCTGACCTGGGGTGGCGAGTACATCCACGCCGCGCCCTGGTCGGAGCACGTGCAGGGACGGCAGAACGTCTCGCACGGCTGCGTGAACGTGTCGATGGCGAACGCCAGGTGGTTGTTCGACAAGACCCGGATCGGTGACCCGATCACGATCAAGGGCACCGAGCGCAGGATCGCCGCCGGTAACGGTTGGACGGCGTGGAGCCTGAGCTGGTCGGAGTTCATCAAGGGCAGCGCGTTGCCGGTGCCCAGCGGCGGGGCCGGCCCGGCGGTCTGAGCCGTCGGCCGCGTTGCGCCGGCCCTGCCGTTGGCCGGGCCGGCGTACCCTGGCACTCCCGCCGCGCAACTACGGCGCGGCGACCCCCGCAGTCCCGACACGGAGACGAACCAGGCTCACGAAACGCCGGATAGTAGCAGGACTCAGGCACTATTGATGGCGTGTTTCGGTTCACCCTCGGCAACCGGGGCCGGCTCTGGCGCGTCAATAGGAGACGATGGGGCAGCGACCACGACTGTGAGGGAATTCATGCGAGCTAGCCAGGACCAGCTGATCAGGCCCGGTGGGCGACGCCGCGTGTTCGCGGCGGGGCTTCTCGCCGTGGCGCTGGCCTTCACCGCCGCCTGCACCAACGACGGCGGCAAGCCGTCCTCGTGGCACGGCGGCGGCGAGGACCCGGCACCGAAGGCCGCGGCGACGATCAGTGAGCCGGCCGCGGACGCCAAGGACGTGCCGGCGTCCACCGGCATCACCTTCACCACGAAGGACGCCGTGGAGACTGCGGTCGAGCTGAAGGACGCCGCTGGCAAGGCCGTTGAGGGCACGCTCGCCAAGGACGGCAAGTCGTGGCTGCCGGCCGGCGCGCTGGCGTACGGCACGAGCTACACGGCGACCGTGACCGCCACCGGCGACGACGGGCGTCCGGCCACCGCGACCAGCACCTTCACCACCATGGCCAAGCCCGGCAATCAGGTACGCGTGAGCAGCTTCCTCGGTGACAACCAGGTGGTCGGGGTGGGCATGCCGCTGATCGTGAAGTTCAGCCGGGGCATCCCGGAGGACTACCGCGACGACGTGCAGCGGCGGATGACTGTCACCTCGACCCCGGCCCAGGAGGGAATCTGGCACTGGGTCAGCCCCACCGAGATCCGGTACCGGCCGAAGGAGTTCTGGAAGCCCGACAGCAAGGTCTCCTACCGGGTCCAGGCGGGTGGCCTGCCGATGGGTGAGGGCTGGTACGGCCGCGCCGACCTCTCGGTGGATGTCAAGATCGGCGCATCGGTGATCATGACGGTGGACAACAAGACCAAACGGATGACGGTGACCCGAAACGGCTCCGTGATCAAGACCATCCCGGTCAGCCTGGGCAAGAAGAGCACCCCGTCGTCCAGCGGCACCATGGTCGTGATCGAGAAGCTGCGCAAGACGGTCTTCGACACGTTCGAGGAGCTGGGCCCGGAGGACGGCTACCGCACCAAGATTGACTTCGCGCAGCGGCTCACCTGGGGCGGGGAGTTCATCCACGCGGCGCCCTGGTCCGAGGGGCAGCAGGGCACCACGAACGTGTCGCACGGTTGCGTGAACGTGTCGATGGCCAACGGCGACTGGCTCTTCAAGAACACCCAGATCGGCGACCCGATCACGGTCAAGGGCACCGAGCGCAAGCTGCAGAACGGCAACGGCTGGACCGACTGGAACATGAGCTGGGACGAGTACGTCAAGGGCAGCGCCCTCCCGTACGAGCCTCCGGCCGACCCGGACACTGCCACCCCGACCCCGACCCCTGCCGGGACGGTCACCCCGTCCGCCACCCCGACCTCCTGAGCCACCCGACGAAAGCCCCCTCTTCGGAGGGGGCTTTCGCGTAGGCCCCTATCCCGCCCCCACGACGACTCAGGCCCCCTCCGAAGAGGGGGCCTGAGTCACTGAAACCAGTGGGGTGACTGATGGGAATTGAACCCACGACAACCGGGACCACAACCCGGTGCTCTGCCAACTGAGCTACAGCCACCATGCCGCCGTCGCCCGGTCGATCGCTCCGGGCGGGGTGCGGACCAATAATAGCCACACCACAGCCGGGCACGTCCAGCGGGTTGCCGGTCAGCGCGGCAAGGGTCAGAGTTCGGCGGCGATGGCCTTGGCGGTCTCGACATCCGGGCCGGGCAGCGGAACGAAGATCGTGCGCCGGTAGTACTCCAACTCCCGGATGCTCTCCCGGATGTCGGCCAGCGCCCGGTGCGCGAGGCCCTTCTGCGGCTGGCCGAAGTACACCCGGGGGTACCAGCGACGGCAGAGTTCCTTGATCGACGACACGTCGATCATCCGGTAGTGCAGGTGCGCGTCGAGGCGGGGCATGTCCCGGGCGATGAAGCCTCGGTCGGTGGCGATCGAGTTACCGCACAGCGGCGCCGTACGCGGATCCTTGACGAAGGTGCGGATGTAATCCAGGACCAGGTCCTCGGCCTCGGCGAGGCTGACCGTCGAGCGGCGGACCTCCTCGGTGAGGCCGGACTTGGCGTGCATCGTCCGGACGATCTCCGGCATCCCCTCCAGTGCCGCCTCGTCGGCGTGGATCACCACGTCGACACCGTCACCCAGCACGTTGAGGTCGGGATCGGTGACCAGTGCCGCAACCTCGATCAGTTTGTCTCTGCCGAGGTCCAACCCAGTCATCTCACAGTCGATCCAGACGAGGAGATCAGCCACCGGGACAGCCTACGCGCAGCCCACGCGCTGCGGCTGCGCGCTCTGGGCGGACCGGCCCGCTAGGGTTTCGGGGTGCCAGCAGAACCCGTCGCACCGCCCGCCGTCACCGAAGACGATCCCGGCGGCCGTACGGTCCGTCGCCTGGTCGCGGTGGTGGCCCTCGGCGCCGTGCTGCCAGCGCTCTACCTGCCCGGCCTCGTGCACAACTTCTTCGATCTCAAGATCTACATGTCCGCGATGGACTGGTGGCGCGTCGGCCACCCGCTCTACGACTACGTCCAACCCGACCGGGTGCAGGGCGAGTTGTACTTCACCTACCCGCCCTTCAGCGCGCTGCTGCTGTGGCCGTTCGGCCTGCTGCGGCTCGGCGCCACCGTGGCGATCTTCACGGTGCTGACCGTGCTGGCCGTGGTGCTGACCACCCGGTGGCTGGTGGCCCCGGTGATCGCCCGACACCACCTGCCCCGAACGTTCACCCTGGTCGTCGCCGTCCTGCTGGTGCTGGCGGTGGAGAGCATCCGGGAGACGATCACCTTCGGCCAGATCAACATGCTGCTGGTCGTGCTGATCCTGGCCGATCTGCTGTTCGCCGTACCGCAGGCGCGGCGCTGGGCCGGGGTGGGCGTGGGGTTGGCGACGGCGCTCAAGCTGTTCCCCGGCATCTTCATCGTGTATCTGCTGGCCACCCGGCGGTGGCGGGCCGCGGCGGTGGCGAGCGCGACCGCGGCGGCGGCGACGTTGCTCGCGGCGGCGATCGCCCCCCGCGACTCGTGGCGGTTCTGGACGCACGAGCTGTGGACCACCGAGCGGGTGGGACGCACCGACATCGTCGGCAACCAGTCGCTGTTCGGCCTGCTCAGCCGGTTCACCGCGCCGGAGAAGCCGGACCGGCTGCTCTGGCTGCTGCTGGTCGCCGTGGTCGCCGGCTACGGGTTGTGGCGGGCCGCCCGCGCGGCACGGGCCGGTGACCCGTTGACGGGCCTGACGCTGACCGGGCTGGTCGGTTCCCTGGCGAGCCCGATCACCTGGACCCACCACATCTACTGGTTCGTGCCGGCGGTGGTGCTGCTCGCCGACGCGGCGTTGAGCGCCAGCCGCCCGGACGAGGCCCGCCGGCGTCGGTGGCTGGCCGGGCTCGCGCTGGGCATCACCGCCCTGACCATCTACGGCGTGGTGACATTCCAGGACTGGGGCGCGGGACTGATCCGCACTCATGACCCGGTGGACTTCGTCCTGCAGAACACCTACGTACTGCTCAGCCTGCTGCTGCTGGTGGTGCTGCCGGTGCGCTCGCGGCGCAGTGCGGAAAATCGCACCAATTGGACAGACATCCCGAGTGGCCACGTTCGGCGCTAAAGTGTCCTCATCTACCTCAAGCGTCGCTCGGGTAGCACCGATCCCCCGGTGAGGGTGGCCCTCCGCGTCGGCAGCGCGGAGGGCCACTCGCCGTTTCCCCCGCCGCCACCCGCCGGGCCGTCAACCGGTGGAACCACCACCGGCCGGGCCGTCAGCCGACGAGACCCCGGCCGGGCCGTCAACGGGTCGGACCGCCACCGGGCGGGACGTGGGCTCGTCCGCGTCGGCCGGCGGCCAGGCGAGACTCAGCGTCACCTCCGGTGGGCGGGGCAGCCGGATCGGCTCGTCCAGGTCGGCGAGGGTGGCCGGGCGCGCCGCGCCGATCGCCGACCGGGCGGGTTCCGCGGCTGCGGCGCCGACCGGGGTGAGTTGTCGTACCGGCAACGGCGGGATCGGGTCGGGTTGCCGGAGGCCCAGGCCACTGAGCGAGGTGACCCCGAGCCGGCCGGCGAGCACCGGCACCTGGTCCGGCTCGACCACGAAGATCACCTCGCGCGGGTGCAGCGGTCGCAGCAGGAGCAGCGCCGCGCACACCACCAGCAGCACGCCGATGGTCAGCAGGCCCCAGGTGGCCGGGCCGGTCCACCCGGCCCGCAACTCGGCGCGCAGGTCCAGGGCCAGGTCGGCCTCTCCGTCGGGGCGCATCACCACCAGGCTCATGGGTTCGCCGGCGAGGTCGTCCGCGCTCCACTCCAGCGAGCCGATCCCATCGCGTACCCAGAAGGGCCGACCCAGCGGCGTGACCGGCCCGTCGGCCGCTGCGACGCCCGGGGCGTCGGCGGCCGGTCCGGCCGGGTCGAGCCGGACCGGCAGCGGACCCCGGGCCAGCACCACCCGGTGCACCGTGGCGTGCGGCACCGCCTCCAGCCAGCCACGCACCTCGGCGGTGGGCGCCAGTCCGACGAAGGCCGGGCCGCCCGCGGCGCGGGCGTCCAGTCGCAGCCGGGTCTGCGCGGTACGCGCGAAGGGCGCCTCCTGCCGCAGCAGTCGGTCGAGGTCGGTGACCACTACCGCGTGACCGGGCGTGCGGACCGTCTCGAAGCGGGCGGCGAAGGCCCCGCCGGGGTCGGCGTGCCGGGTCACCAGCCACAGCCCGCCACCGGCGAACAGCGCCGGAATTCCCACGACCAACAGCAGCACTCCGGCGATCACCCGCACGAACCGCATCCGCACCGTCCCCCTCAGTAGCCAAATACCCGGCCGACCTTACCGACGTAGCCCGTCTGATCAGGGGATATCCACGGCACGGCCGGCACTGACTCCGGAAAGCACGCTGGCCCGCCGGAAATCCGGCGGGCCAGCGGGTGGGACGCGGGGTCAGGCCTTGGCGACCGGATCCCGGCGGGTACGCGCGTACGCCAGCCCGCCCAGCACCAGGCCGGCCAGACCGGCGACGAGCCCAGCCACACCGAGGCCGACCGCGAGGCCGTTGCCGTCGTTGTCGTCATCGTCGTCGGGCGTGGCGACGGCAGCGGTCGGCGCGGCCGAACCCGCCGGCGCCGCGGCGGCGGCCAGGGTGAGCACCGGCGCCGGGTGCTCCGGCTCCTCGGCACCCGGCGCCGGCTCGTCGATCCACCGGGAGATGTTGCCGTCCGAGTAGGTCTGCAGGACCTTGAAGACCATCGAGTCGACCTGCGGCAGCGGCCCCAGCGAGACGGGGAACTCCTGGAACTGCCCCGGCTTCACCCCCGCGTCGCCGGACGCCGTCCAGGTGATCTTGGAGACCGCTTCGGTGAGCTGACTGCCGTGCACCTCGATCGGCGGATCCACCTTGCGCTTCTCCGTGGCGACCGTCCAGCCGGGCACCGGCATCGTCGACACCGAGCCGACCGGGGCGTTCTCCGGCAGCACCACTTCCAGCTTGGTGGTCGAGGCGGAGTCGCTCTCGTTGGGCACCCGGAACGCCACCCGGGCGTAGCCGCCCTGGGTCGCCTCCTTCGGGTTCACCGTCACGTGGGCCGACGCCGGTCCGGCGAAGCCGAGCACAGCGGTGGCGGCGGCGGTGAACGCCAGGGCGGCAGCGGCGGTGGCGGTACGCCGGAATCGGATCATGGGTTTCGCGAACCTCTCTAACGGATGGGCACGGTGGCGGTCACCGTGGCCTGGTCGATGTCGGTCGTTCGGGCGGTGATCTTCAGCTGCCACTCGCCTGCGGCCGGCATGCTGATGTCGCCGTAGGCGTGACTGTCCGTCAACCGCAGCAACGGCACCTCGATCGGCTCGATCCCGGCCGAGGGCAGCGCGACGGTCGCCTTCCACTCGGCGACCAGCAGCGGCTGGTTGTTCTTGTCGTACGCGTACAGGTGCACCGAGTTGTTGCCCCGCTCGGCCGGGCTCACCTCGACCTCCACCGTCAGCAGCGGGCTGGACAACCTGGTGCTGAAGAGACCGGCCTCGGACCCCGCGGACGGGCCGGCCACAGCGGTACGGGCGGGCGTGGTCTGCACGAGCGTGGCGGATACGGCCAGCACCACCATGGTGACGGCCAACTCCACCAGGACCGCCCGGCGCACCGGCACCGGGCGCTGCGCCGCGACGCGGCTGCGCACCAACTGCCGGGAGTACGCGGCCACGCCGATGACCAGCGCGAACAGCCCGATCTTGGCGAGCAGCAGACGCCCGTACGTGGTGTCGATGAGCGCCTGTGGGGTGGCCACCTCGATCAGCGCCTGGACGGTGCCGGCCAGCAGCAGCGCCGAGACGGCGAGTGCCGCCCAGCGCGACCAGATCGGCAGGATGGCGCCCAGCTCCCGCTCGTCGGCCTGGCGCAGCAGGAAGACGGCGAGCATGAGCAGACCGCCCAGCCAGACCGCCATGCTGCCCAGGTGGACCGCGTCGACCACCACGGAGACCGCCGGCGCCGGGGAGGCCGCCGGGTGCCCGGCCAGCGGCCAGGTCAGCAGGGCGGCACCGCCGAGGACGGCCAGGATGATCGCGTCCGCGCGGCCGGCGGGCCGGGCCAGCAGCGGTCGGAGCAGGAAGACGGACGCCGCCAGCAGGCCGAGCCGGACCAGGTGGGCGGCACCGAAGGCGCTGCCGAAGACACTGCCGAACCCCTCGCCGGTGACGTCGAAGAGACCACCGCCGGCCGTGTAGGGCACCTGCAACCACAGGTCAGCGAGGGTGGCGAAGGCCACCAGGCCGAGGCCGGTCCAGGCCAGCCGGCTCGGCCCCCGTCGGGACAGCCGTCGCGGCCAGAGCGCGGCGAGCACCAGCGCCGGCCCGACCAGCAGCACCAGGCCGGCGTAGCCGAGGAAGCGGGCCACCTTCACCGCCGTGCCCACCACCGGGTTGGCGCGGCTGTCCGTGCCGGAGTCGACGGGTGGGGTCGAGGGTGCGCCGACCGAGTAGGTGAACGCCCCGGAGACCGGGTGGCTGTCGGCGGAGATCACCCGGAAGCTGACCAGGTAGGTGCCGCGCGCGCCGGCCGGGTCCACCGGGATGGTCACGACACCGCCGCTGAACGACGGTTCGCCCCGGTCGGCCCGGGACCCGTCCGGCGCGATGACCCGGATCTTGCCGGGCACCTTGCGGACCGACTCGCTGAACGTGAGGGCCACCTCGGACGGCCCGCTCGGCACGATGGACGCGGCGGCCGGACTGCTGCTCTCCAGCACCGCGTGGGCGCTCGCGGAGGTGGCTGGCGCGATCAACAAGGCGACGAGGGTGACCAGGAGGCCGGCGGCTGCGGCAAGCCGGGCGGCCCAGCGACGGGGGGCGACAGTCATGCCGGCCATGGTCGCCGATGGGTGTTCCCTTCGGCGACCCGAGGGGGGTGGTCGCTTTCTTGGTCGCACGTCATGACCTGGTAGTCGGCCCGGGGTGGGGAAAAGTTCCCGACGTGGCGCAGACCATCCAAGGGCCGAACGACCCTGACGCGCCGCCGGGTGCCGCGTAACCTGGTTTGTCGTGATCCCTGTCCCGCGTGACTCCGGTGCCGCCGGTCCGGCAGAGCCGGTCGACGGGGTCGCCCGGGACCCGGCAACCGAGTGGGCGCTGACCGCCCGCGACGGCGACCCCACCGCCCAGGCGGCGTTCGTCCGGCTGACCCAGGCCGAGGTCTGGCGGTTCGCCGCCGCCCTGGTCGACCCGGACAGCGCCGACGATCTGACCCAGGAGACCTACCTGCGGGCGTTCCGGGCCCTCCCCGCCTTCGAGGGCCGCTCCAGCGCCCGCACCTGGCTGCTCGGAATCGCCAGGCGGACCTGCGCCGACCACCTGCGCACTGTCATTCGGCGTCGGCGGCTCGACGAGCGCCTGACGGCGAACGCGTACACCGACCGGCCGCACCCGGACCCGGCCGGCCACCTCGGCGCCGCCGACCTGGTCCGCCGTCTCGGCCCCGAGCGGCGCTCCGCGTTCGTGCTCACCCAACTGCTCGGCCTGTCGTACGCCGAGGCCGCCGCCGTCGAAGGGGTGCCGGTGGGCACCATCCGTTCCCGGGTCGCCCGGGCCCGTGACGATCTGGTCGAGGCGGTCGGCGACGCCCTGACCGGTTGAACGCGGAACTTCCGGCGCGGACGGGACGACAAATGAGCGTGACTGCACCTTCCCCCCGGGGCGGCCGTTGGCCGGTGATCCGCCCCTGGCTCGGCATCGCGGCCCGACTCGGCCTCGCCGCCGTCTGGCTGGTCGCCGGCGCGTCGAAGGTCAGCGACCTGGCCGCCTCCGGGCGGGCGGTCAACGCGTACCAGGTGCTGCCGTACGACGTGGCGACAGTGGTCGGCGCGGCGCTGCCCTTCGTCGAGCTGGCGTTGGGCGTGCTGCTGCTGCTCGGGCTGGCCACCCGGCTCGTCGCCGGGGTCTCCGCCGCGCTGCTGGTGGTCTTCATCGCGGGCATCGCCTCGGCCTGGGCGCGGGGGTTGGCCATCGACTGCGGCTGCTTCGGCAGCGGCGGGCAGTTGGCGGCGGGGCAGGCACCCAGTTACCTCCCGGAGATCCTCCGCGACCTGGGATTCTTGATTCTGGCCGGATTTTTGCTGATCTGGCCGCGTACGCCGGTATCGGTGGACGGGTGGTTGTCCGGCGAACCCGTTGTGGAGGACGAGGATGAGTAGTCGCAAGGGGCAGCGGGACGCCGCCCGGGTGGTCCGCGAGCAGTTGGCCCGCGAGCGGCGCCGCCGCCGCACGATCTGGGTCTCCGCCGCCGCGGTCCTCGTCCTGGTCATCGCCGGCGTCATCGGCTGGGCCGTCTGGTCCAACCAGCGCGCCGCCGACTTCACCACCCCGCCCGGCGCCAACGCGGCCGGCACCGGCATCGTCACCGGCGGCGGCCCGGTCACCGTCGACGTCTACGAGGACTTCCTGTGCCCGGTCTGCAAACAGTTCGAGCAGACCAGCGGGTCGACGCTCGAACAGCTGGTGGCCGAGAACAAGGCGACTGTGGTCTACCACCCGGTCGCGTTCCTCAACCGCTTCTCCACCACCGAGTACTCCACCCGCTCCTCGGCCGCCTCGGGCTGCGCCGCCGCGGGCGGCAAGTACCACGAGTACGCCAAGGCGCTCTTCGCCCAGCAGCCGCCGGAGGGCAGCGCCGGGCTCACCAACGACCAACTCATCGACATCGGCACCAGCGTGGGCCTCGACCGGGGCTCCTTCGGCAGCTGCGTGAAGGACGACACGTACCGGACCTGGACCGAGCACGTCACCGAAGACGCGAGCCGGAGCAACGTCACCGGCACGCCAACCGTCAAGGTCAACGGTAAGCGCCTCGACAACCCGACCCCGGACGCGCTCACCGCAGCCGTGGCGGCGGCCGGCAAGTGATCCGTACCCTGCTGGGCCGCGCCGGCCTGGTCGCCGCCGCAGCCGGCCTGGTGACAGTGATCGGCGCGGCGCCTGCCGCCGCGCACGGCGCGGACGCGCCGGACGGCACCGACTACCGCACCCGGACCACCGGGGTCGCGCCGGCGCGGCCAGGGCTTGAGGTACGCGTCATCGAGGCGGGCGCCCGACTGGAGCTGACCAACCGCACCGGCCGCGACATCGAGGTCATCGGCTACTCCGGTGAGCCCTACCTGCGCGTCGGCCCGGACGGCGTCTTCGAGAACAGCCACTCCCCCGCCACCTACCTGAACCGCACCATCACCGGGGACACCACCCTCCCGGCCGAGGCCGACCCGGCCGCCGCACCGTCCTGGCGGCGGATCGCCGACGGCACCACGGCCCGCTGGCACGACCAGCGCGCGCTGTGGCAGGAGTCGGCACCACCGGCCGCGGTACGCGCCGCACCGGACCGCGAACAGCGGGTCCGGGACTGGACCATCCCGCTGCGCGACGGCACCGACCCGGTGACGATCGGCGGCACCCTGGACTGGGTGCCGCCACCGGACGCGTACACCTGGTGGGCGGTGACCATCGTGGGGCTGCTCGCGGTGGGCGCGCTCGGCCTGCTCGCCGCCACCGCCCCGGCCGGCGCCCGCGCGTTGTCCGCGCTCGGCGTGTTGCTGATCGTCGGCGGCGCGCTGGCGGTCGTCTACCCGGTGGGACGGGAGTTCGACGCGGGCGCCCAGGGTGTGGGCGGGGTGCTGGTCGGGCTGCTGTCCGGGCAGATCTGGTCGCTGCTCACCGGCCTCGGCGCGATCGCCGCCGGCTGGTACGCGCTGCGCCGCCGCCCCGCCGCCGACTTCGTGATCGCGCTGGCCGGGGCCTGCCTGGCGCTCTTCGCCGGGGCGGCGAACGCCGCCGTGTTCGCCCGCGCCATCGCCCCGGTGCCCTGGTCGCCCACGGCCGCCCGGCTGATGGTGGCGCTCTTCCTGATCACCGGCGCCGGCGCGACAGCCGCCGGCATCCTGCGCCTGCACGCCGCCTCCCGCGCCACCGGGGCCGCACCGCGGGTCGAGCCCGCTGAGAGTGGGTCTACGGCTGCGGGGTGAAGCCGTGGGGAAGCTCCAGGCGGTGCTTCGCCAGCAGGGGGGCGTCGCTGAGCAGCGTGCGGGTGGGGGCGTCGGCGACGATCCGGCCGTCGTCCAGGATCACCGAGCGCTCGCACAGCTCCGCCGCGTACGGCAGGTCGTGGGTGACCATCAACAGGGTCACCGGCAGGCCGCGCAGGATCTCGGCCAGCTCACGACGGGCCGCCGGGTCCAGGTTCGACGACGGCTCGTCGAGCACCAGGATCTCCGGGTGCATGGCGAGCACGGTCGCCACCGCCACCCGGCGGCGCTGCCCGAACGACAGGTGCTGCGGGGCCCGGTCCCGGTGCTCACCCATCCCCACCGCGGCGAGCGCCTCGTCCACCCGGGCGGCCAGCTCGGCCCCGCGCAGACCCAGGTTCGCCGGCCCGAACGCCACGTCCTCCGCCACCGTGGGCAGGAACAACTGGTCGTCCGGGTCCTGGAAGACGATGCCCACCCGGCGGCGCACCTCGGCCAGGGTGGGCCGATCCGGGGTGACCGTCAGCCCGCCGACGCTCACGCTGCCCTCGGTCGGGGTGAGGATGCCGTTGAGGTGCAGCACCAGCGTGGTCTTGCCGGCGCCGTTGGGCCCGAGCAGCGCCACCCGGTCACCACGCGGCACGGTCAGGTCGACCCCCTGAAGGGCGACGTGCCCGTCCGGGTACGCGTAGCGAACGCCCCGAACGTCCAGCGAGACAGCGGTCTGCACGACACCGATCATGACAGCACGACGGCGGTGGCGGCGATGGAGGCCGCCAACACCGGCACGGTCGCCGCGACCAACCACTGACCGACGCTCGCCGCGCCCTCGCCCTGCCACACGGCGGGCATCCGCCCGGTGTAACCCCGGGACAGCATCGCCAGATAGACCCGCTCGCCACGCTCGAAGGCGCGCAGGAACAACGCCCCGATCCCGGCGGCGAAACCGCGCAGCTGCCACAGGAAGCGCGGGTCGTCGCCCCGGGAGATCCGGGCCACCCGCATCCGCCGCGCCTCGCCGACCAGCACGTCCAGGTAGCGCAGCATGAACGTGGCGATCTGGGTGAGCACCTGCGGGCAGTGCAGCCGGTCCAGTCCCACGATCAGGTCCCGGGTGGTGGTGGTCGCGGCCAGCAGCAGCGAGACGAGCACCCCCAGGGTGCCCTTGGCCAGGATGTTCCACGCGCCGTGCAGCCCGTCCTCGGACAGGCGCAGACCCAGCACCTCGACCCGGTCGCCGCTGCCGAGGAACGGCAGGGCGACGGCGAACAGCACGAACGGCAGCTCGATCAACGCTCGGCTGAGCAACCACCGCGGTCCCACCCGGGCCAGCGCCGCCACCACGGCCACCAGCACGGCGTACGCCCCGAAGGCCCAGAACGCCTCGCGTGGGGTGGCCACCACGGCGATGGTGAAGACCACCATCGCCACGATCTTCACCTCGGGCGGGAGCCGGTGCACCGGCGAGTCCGACTCGCGGTACAGCACGTGCCCATGACCGGCCCCCATCCGCGTACCCCCTGCTCAGCTGGTTGCTTCGGCGCGGGCCGCCGTGGCGTCGCCCTCGGCGGGCGTGGCCGCGTCACCCTCGGACGGGGTACCGCCCCGACGGCGCAGCAGCCAGAACCCGCCGGCGCCGATCGCGAAGGTGACCAACACGCCGAGCACCCCGGAGAGGCCGGTGGAGACGAAGCTGTTCTCGACCCCCCGTACGCCGTAGTCGGCGAGCGGGCTGTCCCCCAGCTCGTGGTCCTTCGCCTGCTGGGCCGGGCAACTGCCGGCGACGATGTTGTTGTCGGCGTCGACGGTGCAGCCCTTGAGCAGGGACGAGTCCAACCCGTCCGGGTGGGACGACGCGTAGTTGCTCACCACCCCGGCGAGCAGCAGGGCGACCAGCAGGCCACCGGCCAGGAAGGCCCAGGAACGGTTCTTCATCGGACACCTCCGGCGACCGGGACGGCGGGGGCGGCGGGCGTACGCAGGGAACGCAGCGCGTACACCAGGTCAGGGCGTACCTTCGCGACGGTGAGCACCGTGGTCGCGGTGATCAGGCCCTCGCCGATGCCGATCAGCAGGTGGACACCGGCCATGGTGCCGGCCAGGCCGCCCAGGTTGTTGCCCAGGTTGGTGGTGCCGCCCAGCCAGTACTCCAGGACGAAGCCCTGCGACGCCACCACCACGCTGACCGTCGCGGCGACGAACGCGGTCACGGCCAGACCGGCCCGCGTGCGGGGCAGCACCCGCAACAACAGCGCGATCAGCGCGTACGCCGCGGCGGTGCCGAGCAACGCCATGTTCGTGATGTTGAGGCCGAGCATCGCCACGCCGCCGTCACCGAAGATCAGCGCCTGGACGACCAGCACCACTGCCACACAGAGCGCGCCGACCCACGGGCCGACCAGCATGGCGGCGAGCGCACCACCGAGCAGGTGGCCACTGACACCGGCCGTGAAGATCGGGAAGTTGAGCATCTGGACGGCGAAGATGAACGCCGCCACCAGGCCGGCCATCGGGGCCAGCCGATCGTCCAGGTCGCGTCGACCGCGCAGCACGCAGGCGGTGAGCGCGGCAAGAGCGAGCGCAGCGAAGATCGCTGCGACGGGACCGTCGATGATCCCGTTCGAGATGTGCATCGCCAGTGTCTCCACGCGACCTCCCACGCGTCAGCGGGCCCGACCGGGCCGGCGTGGGTCAGCCTATTTCCCAAGCATCGTTGTTGCCAGACTCTGGCAACAAGGCATGGGCTTGATCACTCCAGGCCAGCCTCCACCAGCGCGCCGCCCCACACGCCGACGCGACTCGCTGGCGGCGGCACCCGCCGGCTCGGCGGTAGGGTCGGGCCATGACCGCGCCCGACCGCCTCTCCCCCGGTGACCCCGCCCCCGAGTTCACCCTCGACACCGACACCGGCGACCAGCTCTCCCTCGCCGACCTGCGCGGCCGCAAGGTCGTCCTGTACGCCTACCCGGCCGCGATGACCCCCGGCTGCACCAAGCAGGCCTGCGACTTCCGCGACTCGCTCGCCTCACTCCAGGCCGCCGGCTACGAGGTCGTCGGCATCTCCCCGGACAAGCCGGTGAAGCTGGCGAAGTTCCGCGAGCGCGACGCGATCACCTTCCCGCTGGTGTCGGACCCGGACAAGGCGGTGTTGACCGCGTACGGCGCGTACGGCGAAAAGCAGCTGTACGGCAAGACCGTCACGGGCGTGATCCGCTCAACGTTCGTGATCGACGCCGACGGCAAGATCGAACGAGCGCTCTACAACGTCAAGGCCACCGGGCACGTCGCCAAGCTCCGCCGCGACCTCGGCCTGGACTGACTGTCGTACCGGCCCGCTACGGTCCGTCAGTGGTCCGATACAAGTACACGCCCGAAGCGCTGGCCGCCGCTGCCGCCGTCGCCCGCAACATCACCGAGGTGATGCGGTTGCTCGGCGTACGCGTCAGCGGTGGCTCGCACGCCCACATCAGCCGGCAGCTCAAGCGGTTCGGCATCGACACGTCGCACTTCAGCAGGCAGGCACACAACAAGGGTCGCAGCGGTGAACGGCGCACCACATCAGCACAGCTCCTGGTTGTGCTACCCGAAGGATCCCGCCGGACGCCCGGCGCGCGGTTGAAGTGGGCGCTGGGCACTCTCGGCGTGCCGGAGGAGTGCGAGGGGTGCGGGATAGGGCCGGTGTGGCGAGGCGCGTCCCTCATCCTGCACGTCGACCACATCAGCGGGGACTTCCTCGACAACCGGCCACCAAACCTGCGGCTCCTCTGCCCGAACTGTCACAGCCAGACCGCCACCTACGCCGGTCGGCGGAACCGAGCCCGTGACCTCGCCATTCCCCTCGGAACGGCGACCGGTCACGAGGAACGCTCGCACGAGACAGCCGGTTCCGGTCGGCGACCAGCAACCCGAGGGGAGCTCGTCGATCTGTTCGGTCGGGTCGACGCGCAAGAGATGACGGCCCTCGATGCGGCACGACAGCTGGGCTGTCAGCCGGCATACCTGTACAAGGTCCGGCGCAGCCTCGAGCAGGAGGGCGTGCTGGCGCCGCGTCCGGACCGCAGCTGGCGGTCAAGGGCTCATCGCGACGTGGTAGTTGAACAGGCGCTGGCCAATCCGGATGCTGGCCCGAAGCGGCTGTCGGAGATTCTCCGCAATCTGCCTGGCGGACCGTGCAAGGTGAGTCATGGCACGATCTCGACCATTCTCAAGGAGGCCGGGCTCAACACCGTCGGAGCCCGACGTTCTAGACTCGGGGAGTTGGCGGGAGTGGCGTAACGGCAGCCGCGCAGGTCTTAGGAACCTGTATCCGGAAGGATGTGGGGGTTCGAATCCCCTCTCCCGCACAGGTAAACGAACACCACGGGTTGTCGGGCGCGTCACTGTTGCGGGTAGCGGGCCTGGTCGTCGGGTCAGGATGGCCAGCGTGACTCTGCGCTTCGTCCTCGACCCCGACCTGACCCCGCAGCTGCGTGCCGAGATCGTCGACCTCTGGGTGGACGTCAGTAACGCGGGCGGCGCGGTCGGCTTCGTGCCACCGGTCACCGCCGCCGACGTGCGCGTGATCGCCGATCCGACCTTCGCCGGCATCGTCGACGGGCCGGACCGCCTGCTGGTCGGCTACGTCGGTGACCGACTGACCGGCATGTTGATCTTCGGTGACAACCGGTTCCCGCTCACGGCGCACTGGTGTGTGTTGAAGCGGGTGATGGTCCACCCGGACACCCAGGGTTCCGGTTACGGCTCGGCGCTGATGGTGGAGGCCGCCCGGCTGGGCAGGGCGTTCGGCCACGAGGCGCTGCACGTCACGGTGCGCGACGGGCTGGGGTTGGACAAGTTCTACGCTCGCCTCGGGTACGAGGAGGTCGGCCGGTTGCCGGGCGCGTTGCGGGTGGCCCCCGACGACGACCGGGACGAGATTCTGATGTGGCTCGATCTGACGGTGGCCGACTGAGCGGTCAGCCCGCGCACCACCGGGCGTTCGCCCGAGCCGAGCTGGTGGCCGGCGCGTCGGTGGCCGGCGCGCTCGTCCTCGCCACCTCGACCGGGCGACGCGTCGGCGTCGGCGTGCTGGCGGGTCGGGTGCTCGGCGGCCGGGTCGACGGGGTTTGACGTCGAGTGGCCGCCCCGCCGCCCGGGGCGTACATCCGGACCGTGCTGTTCTGCACCTGGCCCGGCGCCATCCGGATGCCGCCGACGGTGGCGCGGTTGCCGTACACGTCGCTGATCCGGATGGTGAACGGGCCGGGCCCGGCGCCGGAGGCGATCAGCCAGTAGTTGTAGTCCTGCCGGGCGGCCGACTGCCAGGGGCCGCTGTCACCCTGCCGGACCTCGACGGACCGCAGCGGGTTGCCGTGGTTGCCGACGCGGACGGCGAACCACCACTGCGACGCGCCCTCCTTGATCCGAAAGGTGAGTGGTCCGGGCAGTGGCGGGTTGACCACTGCGCGGTAGGTGACCGGTACGAGGCCCTGGACCGGGTCGGCGATCCGGGCGAACGCCTCGCGGGACAGGTCGAGGTGGCCGGGTTCGCACTCCGGGCACTGGTCCATGATGAGCACCCGGACGGTGCCCTTCGGGCCGACGACGTCGAGGAATCCGCCGCAGGCGGCGCCGGCGGCGTACTCCGTGGGGCCGAGCGCGACGTAGAGCCGGTTGGCCGGGGCGGCCGGGTTCGAGCAGTTGCCGCCGGCGCCCTTGGAGTCGTAGAAGGTCGCCTTGCCGCTGTGGGTGGCGGTGCCGGTGGGTGGCGCGGCGAGCGTCCGACCGGCGGCGCAGGCCGGGGTGGAGCCGGAGCGCAGGGTGAGGGTGAGCCCGAGCGTCGCCGCGAGGACGGTGACGCCGGCGGCGACCAGCCACGGCTTCGCGCCGGACGACGGCGCGGGCCGATCCTCTGGAGGGTGGTCCAGGTCGATGTTGATGTCGACAGCGCTTCCGTCCGTCACGACGGCGATGCTGCCGGACCCGGGCGCGTACCGACAAGCGGGCTAAGCCAAAGCTAAGACAGCATCGACGGACGGTGACCGTGGGGTGCCGATTGCCGGGTCGCCGGCCAGGCTCCACGGGTGCACGAACGCGCCGTCGTGGTCGAGGCGGTGACAACCCTTGACGGGGTACGTGGAGATCGAGGTCAGCCGCACCCGGCTACCATGCCACGCCGATGCCGTCGCCCGGGTACCAGTGGTTGGCGGGGCTCTCCCGATAGGCGAGGAACCGCCGGCCGGTGCGTTCGGCGTGCTCGGCGAGCACATTGGTGCTGGTGACGTTGTCGGTGAGCAGGATCGCGCCGGGGGCCAGCTTGGGCTCCACGGCGTCGAACTCACGCTTCTCGTGGGCCCGGCTGTGGTCGCTGTCGTGCAGGAAGAGGTCGACCGGGCGATCCAGCGCGCCGATCGAGGCGATCGAGTCGCCGATCACCAGGTCGACGACCTCCGACCACGGCGCGACCCGGGCCAGGTAGCCGGCCTCGGGGTTGATGTCCAGCGAGGTGACCCGGCCCGGGTGACCCTCCTGCGCGTTGCGCAGCAGGGCGGACGCCAGGACCACGCTGCCGAGTCCCTTGTCGACACCGGTCTCGACGATGTGACCTGGGCGGGTGGCCCGGACGAAGGCGTACCAGCCGACGCGTCGGGCATAGCGGACCTTCTTGTCGGCGAGCCCCCGGCGGGCTGCCGTGGCGGTGGCCTGCTCGATGTGGCGCCGCAGCACGTCGTCGGACTCGATTTCGGCGACGTAGCCGCGGACCTGCTTTACCGGGATGTCGCAGACGACGCTGACGAACCAGGTCAGGTGGTGACGGCTGAGCTTGGTCAGCTCGTAGGTGTAGTTGTGATGTTCCCGGGAGGTGACCAGCCACCGGGCCGAGGCGCGCAGCACCTTGGCATCGTGGCGGGCGACCCGGGCGAGCCGCTTGGGGAAGGCGGCGACGGGGGCGAGTGGGGTACGGGCGATGGCTCGGCGCAACTGGGTGGCGTCCACCGCTGCTTCATACCAGGTCCAGGCGAACGTCAGTGGGAAAAGTTTTTTGGTCAGGATGTGCACCCGTATGACCCGGACGGGGGTACGTGGCTGTAACCGAGAATCAGTAGCATCGCGGCATGCAGTATCGCCAGGAGTACGCGGAACCCCAGACCCAGTTCATTGACGCGCAGTCGCCACCTGAGCCGACTGAGGCGCCCACACCGCGGCGTCGCCGCCCTCGGTGGCAAAAGGTCGCCCTGATCACCTTTCTGGTGGTGGCGTTGCTCGGCGGTGGCGGTCTGATCGCAGGCGGGCTCTACTTCCGGTCGATCAATTCCGGGATCGACCGGGTTGACGCGTTCGACGGTGTGCCGGAGGAGTCTCGGCCCCAGGTCGTCGCTGAGGGTGCCATGAACATCATGATCCTCGGCAGTGACTCCCGTGACCCGGAGAACAGCTCCGGCTCCCGGACCGACACCATCATCCTGGCCCACCTTCCGAAGGACCGGCAGAGCGCTCAGCTCATCTCGATTCCTCGGGACAGCTGGGTTAGCGTGCCGGAATCGCCGCAGGGACGCGGCGGTCGGGACGCCAAAATCAACGCCGCGTTCGCCTGGGGTGGCGTTCCGCTCATGGTGCAGACCCTGGAGAAGTTCACCGGCGTCCGCATCGACCACGTGGCGATGGTGGACTTCGCGGGCTTCAAGGAGATCGTGGACGCGCTCGGTGGTATCGACATCACCGTGGACAAGCCCTTCACGTCGAAGCACTCGTTGAACCCGGACGGCCGGCGGGAGTTCGTTGCGGGCCCGCAGGTCATGGACGGGGCAACCGCGCTGGACTACGCCCGCGAGCGGTACGCGTTCGCCGAAGGCGACTTCACCCGGATCAAGCATCAGCAGCAGGTCATCAAGGCGATCCTGGACAAGGCCGTTTCCGGCGGCACGCTCGCCAGCCCGACCAAGTTGAACTCGTTCATTCGGGCCACCGCCGACGCTGTCGCCGTCGACCAGTCGATGTCCCTGGTTGACCTGGCAATGCAGCTGCGGCATATGCGCAGCGGGCAGCTCGGCTTCTTCACCTGCCCCACCACGGGCACCGGTCGGATCGGCACCGAGAGCGTCGTTCTCGTCGACAAACCGAAGGCCGAGCGAGTCTTCGACGCGGTCCGCCGCGACTCGGTGGACGAGATTGCGTCCGCAGTAAAGTAGCCAGCGGAAATCGACCCTTCGTCTATACCGGCGGGCCTGACCTGGTCGTATCCTTCCCTCGCCCTTCGGCTTGAGGTGTCTAGTTCCGAAGGACTAACGGGGGAAAGGTTGACCATGCCAGGTCATTCAACGACAAGCCGATCGGATAAACCCGCGCAGTGGTCCCATGAGCCCGATCCGGTCGAGCGCACGGCAGAGCCGGTGACGGTTTCCAAGCCGGTGACGGTTTCCAAGAACGTACCGGTACCCCGCCCCGGTCTGGACACCACCGCGGTCCTGCCGTACGCAGGGTCCCGGACCTCGTCCCGGACGCGGTTGCTGCGGGCCTGGATGATGACGGTGCCGATCGACATCGTCGCGCTGCTCTTCCCGCTGGTGATCTCGCAGGACTACTGGCGTGGCACCCTCGTCAACGCGGGGCTCACCATGGCCATCTTCGCGGCCGGCGGGCTCTACCAGGCCCGCCGGCACGTGAGCATCCTGGACGAGCTGCCGAGCATCGTCGGGCGCCTGTTGGCCTCCGCCGCGGTGGTGGCCATCATCGCCGCGGAACGTCACTCCTCGGTGGAGTACGTCGGCGGTTTCATGCGTGGCGTCGCCATCTCGGCCGGTCTGGTGATCGTTGGCCGGGCGCTCAGCCGGGCGCTCACCATCCTGGTGCGCAAGCGTCGTTGGGTGGAGCACAACGCCATCATCATCGGCAGCGGCCCGATCGCCCTGGAGCTGGCCCGGTTGCTGCGCCGCTACCCGCAGTACGGCCTGCGTTTCGTGGGCTGCGTCGACGTGACGGCACAGCAGGATTCCGCTGTGCTTCCGCTCCTGGGCAGCCTCAACGAGCTGGAGAAGCTGGTCCGGGTGTTGAAGGTGGAAGTCCTGGTCATCGCCGACCCGGACTGCCCGGAGTCGGAACTGATGGACACTCTCCTGCGGCCCGGCAGCTCGCGCTGCGACCTGTGGGAGGTGCCGCGCCTGTGGGGGTCCCGCTCGCAGGGTGGGTACCCGGACCACATCGGGGCGATTCCCATCGTCAAGGTCGGTGACATCTCGCTCTCCGGTCCGCGTTGGGCGATCAAGCGGGCTTCCGACGTGTTCTTCGCTGGCCTGGCCCTGTTCCTGCTGAGCCCGGTGCTGCTGCTGTGCGCGCTCGCGACGTTCATTGACGGGGGTCCCGGGATCTTCTTCTACCAGGAGCGGATTGGTCGGTTCGGGAAGCCGTTCAACGTCGTCAAGTTCCGGTCGATGCGCCCGGTCGACGAGACCGAGTCGCAGACGAACTGGTCTATCGCGAACGACCGACGGGTCGGCCCGATCGGTCGGTTCATGCGCCGCACGTCCCTGGACGAGCTTCCCCAGCTCTGGAACATTCTGCGCGGTGACATGAGCGTGGTCGGGCCGCGACCAGAGCGGCCGTACTTCGTGGAGAAGTTCTCCGCCGAATACCCGAACTACGCGATGCGGCACCGGGTCCCGGTGGGATTGACCGGGCTTGCCCAGGTCAGTGGTCTGCGCGGTGACACGCCCATCTCCGACCGGGCACGGTTCGACAACTACTACATCGAGAACTGGTCGCTGTGGCTGGACGTCAAGGTCGTGCTCCGCACGGTCGCCGAGGTCTTCCGAGGCGGCGGTCGGTGACGGCCAGCGTCACCGGGAACTGAGCAGAGGCAATAGCTGGGCCCGGTAGCCACCCAGGTAGCGATCCGGGTCCCCGGCCAACACGTGGGCGAGGACGGTGCCGAAGACGTCGCGGAAGTCCGTCGTCGCCTTGAGGTCGCCGTCGTCCAGGTCGGTCAGGCTGGGCTGCTCACCATAAAACCCACCCGCAACTCCATGGCCAAGGACGAACACCGGCCCGGCTGTGCCGTGGTCGGTGCCGTCGGAGGCGTTCGCCCGGACCCGCCGGCCGAACTCGCTGTAGACGACGACGGTGACCCGTCGGCCGGCCGTGCTACGGCCCATTCGGTCCACGAAGGCGCTCAGCGCGTCATCCAGGTGCCGCAGCAGCGCCTCCTGCCACACCCGCTCGCCAGCGTGGGTGTCGAACCCGCCCAGACTTACCGAATAGACCCGGGTCGGGACCTGGGACTCGACACACCGGGCGACGAGCGCCAACTGGGCGGCGAGCGCGTTGTCGCCGCCCGTACCGGTGGCGGGGACCTCTTCGCCGCCGCTGTGGCCCTGCTCGGCGGAGCCGCTGCCCGCGGACCTCATCACCACACGATTCATAGTGATGAGGTCCGCGTAGGACGCTGCGGCCCGCGCCTGCATCTCCGACTCACCCGGCTCGGCCTGGCCGAGAGCCGAGACCACATCGGGTGAGACGCCCGGCGGCAGGGTGAGCCCCCGATAGCTCACGCAGACGCCGATGCGAGACTTGCCCACCAGCATCGGCGGTAGGGCCGGTTCGAAGCTGACGGCCGTCTCGGTGGCGGCGCTGATCCCGTCGAGCCACCGCCCGACCCAGCCGGTGGGCGCGGGAGTGCCGGGGGACGCGGTCTGCCAGATATCCATCGACTTGAAGTGGCTGCGGTCCGGCTTGGGGTAGCCGACGCCGAGCACGATGCCCAACTGTTTGGCATCCCACAGTCGTTTCATTCCCCGCAGCATCGGATTGAGACCCAGTCTCTGGTCCAGCGGCAGCACCCGCGCCGGCGCGTACGCCAGTTCCGGCCGGGCGCTGTGGTAGGCCGCGTCCGTGTACGGGACGACGGTGTTGAGCCCGTCGTTACCGCCGTAAAGGGTGACCAGGACGAGCGTTGGTAGCCCATCCTCGACGTCGCCGGCTTTGGTCTTCTCGGCGGTCTTGAGCAGTTCGTGGAAGCCCAGCACGCCGGCACCGGCCGCCAACGCGCCGCCGCCGACCACCCCGGAGGAGATGAGGAACCGCCGTCGAGTCAACGCGTCCATGCCTACCCACCCACTCTGGTCACGTCACCAGGTACTCGGGGCTGACCAGCCCGAGCGTCAGCTTCAGTCGGTCGTTGCGGGCGTCGCGCAGCACGGCGTAGGTCCGGTCGGTCCAGCGGTCGACGCAGAGCAGGTGCGCGACGGTTTCCGGTGTCAGGGGACCGGGCCGTGCCAGGTCGACGAGGATACCGGCGATCGTCAGCCGCACCTGGGCGGCGGCAGAGGTCAGCCAGGCGGCACCCGCCGGCCACCCGCCGACGCTGGGCGGGGCGAACGGACGCTGACCCAGCGCTTCCATGGCCCAGTAGATCCGGCTGAACACCTGGTCCGGCATCGCCGCCGGCCGCAGCCCGAGGTGCCGCATGGCGCCGACGAGCCACTCGACGGGCTGTTGGACCATCGTCCCGCGCGTCGCCTGAAATGCCTCATCGCCAAAAAGCACCCTCAGCATCGCCATCGGCGCCGGGAACCCCGCGGCCATCGCCTCCCGGGTGCGTTCCGGGATCGGCTGGGTGGTGGAGGCGTACCGGAACCACAGTCGGGAGGCGATGAACCTCTTGCATGTCGGGTGCTGGAGCAGAAGGTCGACCAGACCATTGGCGTCGAAGTTCGCGGTGGCAACGAGGATCGTCTTGCGGCCGGTGTCGCGGTGCTTCGGTTCGGAGACCAGCGTCTCGCGGTCAAGGATGACCCGCCAGCCCGCCAACGCGCGACCGGCCTCCTTGATGTCCCGTTCGGTGTACTGCCCGACGCCGAGCATGAACAGCTCGAACAGCTCGCGGGCGAGGTTCTCGTTCGGTGCGGCCTTCTTGTTGTGCTGCCCGTCCAGCCAGTAGACCAGCGCCCGGTCGAGCACCATTCGGTGCGCCAGGTCGGCGAAGTCACGCGCCTCGCGAAACGCGCGCAGCTGCCCGAACATGAGCTGGGGGCTGCGCACCTTCGCCACCGAGGTCGCCCAGTGGCCGTGCCAGAAGAATATGAGCTTCTCGATCGCCTGATGGTCGGCCACGGTCATCCGGTCGAGCCACCAACGGGCCAGCGCGACGGTCTGCTCTGTGCGACGCCGGCTACCCACAACCTGCTGGGCTTCGGTGGCGCGGGGCAGGAGTGCGAACGGGTCGGGCCCCAGATTGGGCACCGGCGCGCTGGTCGCGCCGACATCCGGGCCGGCCGGGGCCACCAGACCGGACAATGTCGATGCGTAGCCGAGTTGGCGTGCGGCACCTACCTCCGCCGCGGTAGGCCCGAACCCGGCCCGCCGAAGCAGAAGGACGATGTCGTCGGTCATGCGTCCACAGTAAGGGAGTGTCGGCATTCCCCGCAGACGGGCCGGAACCGGTTGCTCGGTGCCACAAACTGACCGAAGAGCCATTTCATCGGCGTCAGCTGGATCGCCAATCGGGCCGAAAACCATACATACAGTGCGGACTTCTGCTGCCTGGGGTGTGCCCTCCCGACCGGGACGTTCGGGCCACCATTGACAGGAGGGCCGGCGTTGAGGTCTATTAACCCGGGCTTGACGGGCAGCCCTCGGTGCTGCCCGTCTGCGGGTGCGTCCGGCACAGCCACGTCGGGCTGGTGGAGCGCGCCAAGCCGAACGGGGACCGGAGGTAACGGGGGTGCGTCCCTTGATGCACGCACCACCGCTGCCGCGCGGTCTGCAGACCTGCGGCCGCAGCGCAATCATGTGGCCGGACGAAGCCGGAAGAGACACGTGACGACACCACCTTCGCCCCCGGAATCTCTCTCCGGCGCCGGGTCGGCAGCACCGACGATCCTGGTCCTCGGCACGGCCGAGTGGAACTCTCCGATCGCCACGAACCAGCACTACGTCGTACGGGAACTGGCCCGCGCCTACGACATCCACTTCGTGGAGTCCCTGGGTCTGCGGCGGGTACGGCTCGACGCGAAGGACGTCACCCGCATCGCCAAGCGACTGCGGCACTCGGTTGTCGGGCACGAGAAGACGGCTACCTACCGTCCCATTCCTGACCGGGTCAACGTCATCTCGCCGCTCATCGTGCCGATTCACCAGGCGCCGACACGACTGCCCAATCGCCTGCTGTTGGAGCGGGCGGTGGCCGAGTGGCGGCGCAGCCCGGGCCCGCGGATCCTCTGGACCTTCACGCCCGTCACGTACGACCTTGAGCAGTACGCGGACTACATCCTGTACCACTGCGTCGACATCTTCCAGGCGTTCCCCGGCATCGACGGCTCGGCCGTCTCCGCTGGCGAGCAGAAGCTCGCGAACCGGGCCGACCTGACGATCGGCACCAGCGGAGCCGTCACCGCCCACCTGGCCGACGTCGGTTTCACCGAGGTTCTCACTCTGCCGAACGTCGCCGAGATCGACGTGTTCTCCGCCGCCAGCCAGCCGGCGTCTCAACGGCGTCCCGCCGCGTTGTTCGCGGGGAACCTCACGCCGCACAAGCTGGACTTCGAGTTGCTGCGTACGCTGGCCACCGCGCTCCAGGGGCACGGCGAGCTTCTCCTCGCCGGCCCGATCGCGGCCGGTGGTGGCGGGTTCGACCGCGAGCTGGCTGAGCTCGAACGGCTCGGTGCGCGATACCTGGGAATGCTTTCCCTCGACCAACTCGCCGCCGCAGCGGGCACGTGCACCGTGGGCTTGATCCCGTACTCGCTGAACGACTACACCGCAGGTGTCAGTCCTCTCAAATGTTATGAATACCTCTCTTCTGGGTTGAGCGTGATCAGCACGCCCATTCCGGATGTCGTACAGGCGGCGCAGGCGACCGAACACATCACCGCCGCGCCCTCGACCACTGCCTTCGTTGACGAGGTGCTGGCCCGGATCCGGCCTGTTGCGGACGACGTACTCGCGGCTCGCATCCGGTATGCCAGCGACTTCGGTTGGAGCTCCCGAGGCGGCCTCCTACGCGAGATCGCGGACCGGATGCCTCGGCGTGCCGACGAGGTGGTGACGCGGCCGGCGGGCGACGCTGGAAGGCCCCGTGGCTAGGGTCCGTCCGGCCGCGGCCTGGGCGATCGCGATCGGATCGGCCCCATCGGCTGCGGTCTGCCTGGTGCTCTTCCTCGCCGTGCCGCAGTTCTACCTGTTGCCCGAAGGCAGCACCGACGTCGCGGCGTCGACGGTGGTCACCATTCTGCTGGTGCCGGGGGTGCTGTTGGCGGCTCGGCGCGGCTTGGGTGTCGAGCTGCTCCGCCTCGGCCTGTTCCGCGTCCTGATCGCCCTGCTCGTGGTACGCCTGCTCGCGCTGGCCTGGTCGCCGGACCCGCGAGCCGGCCTGCCACTGATCGCCCTGCTTGGTCAGTTCATCGTCACGCTGACGCTGATGCTCCAGGCCGTCCGCCAGGACCCGGGACTGCTCCGCCGGATTGAACGCTGGTACTGGCCTTGGATCGTGGCCGAGGCGGTGCTCGTCCTCGTCTTCCGGATCCTGCCCGACGTGGAGGACGCGTTCCTACGGTCGATCGCCGGAATCGTCAGCGGGCAGAACACGGTCGCCGCCCTCTTCACGGGAAGCCCGAACAACGTCTTCGACGAGGCAAAATCCGGCGGGGTGTTCGTCAACGCGAACGTCGCCGGGTTGTTTCTCGGTGTGAACGCGGCCGCCGCTTTCGCCGTCGCGGCGGTCACCGGCAATCGCTGGACGCGGGTGGTGGGATTTGTCGCGCTGGCGACGGTGCCTGTCACCGGCTCCAAATCCGCCACGCTCCTCGCGGTCGCCCTGCCCGCGTCCGTTTTCGCCGCCCGGCGGCTCATCCGGGCCCGACGGGCGGCCGAGTCCGGCGCGCTCCGGCACGGCAGCCACCGCCGTCGGCTGAGGCGGGCGCACCGCCAACTGGCGCTCGGGCTCGCCGGCGTGGCTCTGCTCGGCGGCGTCGTGGTCGTGCTGGTCGCGGCCGATCTCAGCTTCACCCAGGCGCTCGCCAAGTCCTTCGGCGACCGGACGGCCATCTGGGGGTTCGGCGCCGAGGCGTTCCTGCGGGATCCGCTACTCGGTCTCGGTTACGGCGGCTGGGACGCCGGCTTCGGGGCGTACGCGCGGGAGCACGACATCTATCGCAGTTTCCCGCCGCACAACGTCCTCTTGGCGGCGTGGGCCGCGACCGGCCTGGCTGGGCTGGTGCTGAGCGCCGTGTTCTTCGCGCTCGCACTACGGCTCGCGGTTCGGGCCGCACGGACCGGCGACGGGCGCTATCGGACCTTCGCGCTCTGGACCACCGCCGCGATCGCCTGGACGCTGATCCATGGTCTAGGCGACAACACCGAGATCTTCGGCGACATCCATCTCATTCCTATTCTTTCGCTGCTGGTCGCCTACCTCATCGTGGGTGACCGCGAGGAGTCGAACGACCATGCAACTGCCCACCGTCGGGATCCTGCGACATCAACAGTTCCTGCCGTCGGAGACGTTCATCCCGAACCAGGCTCTGGCGATGCGCAGCTTCCGGCCGCTGTTCGTGGGCCGCGATCCGGTCCCGACCAGGCCGGGGACCGAGTCGGTTAGCGTCGCCGAGTTCGGCAGGCCCGCTGTTCTGTCGTACACGCTGACCCGCCGCTCGGAGGCGTTGGTCGGCGCCCTCGCGAAGCGTGACACCGCGCTGCTGCACGCTCACTTCGGCGTCGAGGGCGTGTACGCGGTTCCCACCGCCAAGGCGCTGAAGGTCCCGCTGGTCACCACCCTGCACGGCTTTGACGTGACGGTCAGTCGGGCGAAGATGCTGGCCTCGAAGAAGCCCTCATGGTTGAACTACGTCACCTGGCGGCACTCTCTCTTCGCCGAAGGCACCGTGTTCATCTGCGTGTCCGAACACATCCGACGGCGCGCCGTGGAATGGGGTTACCCGGCCGAGCGATGCCACGTCCTCCCCATCGGGGTGGACGTCGAGGCCATCCAGCCCGCGGGGCCTGTCGACGCACCCCGGATCCTGCACGTCGCCCGGCTGGTTGAGAAGAAGGGGACGCAGTACCTGCTGCGAGCATTCGCCGAGGTACGCAGGGCGATCCCCGGCAGCGAGCTGGTGCTCATCGGCGAAGGCCCGCTGCGCGACTCACTCACTTCACTCGCCCGGGAACTCGGGGTCGAGGCGGGGGTGCGTTTCCTGGGCGCGCAGAAGCACAGTGACACCCTGCGCTGGCTGAGCCAGTCGACGCTGCTGTGCCTGCCGAGCGTGACGGCCCAGGACGGCGACCAGGAAGGGCTGGGGATGGTGCTTCTGGAGGCGGCCGCCTCCGGTAAGCCGGTGGTCGGAACCCGCCACGGTGGTATTCCCGAAGCGGTGGCGGACGGCGTGAACGGCTTTCTGGTGCCCGAACGTGACGTCGCCGCGCTCGCGGACCGGCTGATCGAACTACTCCGCGATCAGAACCTCTGTGACCGTTTCGGGAAGGCCGGCCGGCAGACCGTCGAAGACCAGTTCAACCTGAGCCGGCAGACCGCCAAACTCGAGTCGTTGTATAGGGACCTACTGTGATCGAGTCAATTCTCATCCATTCCCGGTCGACGCCTCATCACCACACGGGCGGAATGGAGACGCTCGCCTGGCGGCTGGCCGCCGAGTGGGCACTGCACGTCCCGCGGGTCCAGATCGTCACCACGGCGATCCCGGGCCGGACCGGCACGTTCACCGAGGATGGTGTCGAGGTGACGCCGTTGGCGGGCACCCGGCCCGGGCGTTACTCCCACGCCTGGTGGGAGGAGTCCCGAGCACAATGGCTCGCGACCAGCACCCCGCCGAGCGTGGTCTTCTCGGTCAGCGCCGGCTCCTACTCGGCGGTCCGGGAGCGAGCCAAGCACCCCCATACGCCGTTCGTGCTCCAGGTGCACGGCACGTCCGCCATGGAGCTCGGGTCGAAGCTGCGAGCACCCACCGCGCGTTCCCTGGCCGGCACGCCCAAGAACGCCTTTGGCCTGGTCCGCGACCTGGCCCGCTACCGCGACTTCGACCGCCTCGTCGCGGTCGGCGAAAACGTTGTCGAGTCGCTGACCGCCGCACCTCAGAACTGGGCGGCGTCGCCGGACAAGGTGCGCCTGATTCCCAACGGCGTCCGAGCCCAGGACCACGCGTTCGACGGCGCTGCCCGGGACCGGGTCCGGCGCGGGCTGGGCATCGACGAGGAGACCGTGGTGGTCGGGTGCGTCGGCCGCCTGCACGTGCAGAAGCGGGTCGATCGGGCCCTCCAGGCGGCGGCGGTCCTCCGGGACCGTGGCCTCGGCGGCCGCTTCCGTTTCGTGGTCGTCGGTGACGGTCCCGACGAAGGGCGGCTGCGGGGCTTGGTCCGCAAGCTCCAATTGGAGGAGATGGTCCAGTTCACCGGCCGGGTCGACGCCGACGCCGTGCGCGACTACTACTCCGCCGCAGACGTGTCGCTGCTCACCACGGCACGTCTGGAAGGGCTTCCGATGGCGGTTCTGGAGGCGTTGGCGTCCGGCCTGCCGTGCGTCGTCACCGCTGGGTCGATCCGATCGGAGGCTCTGAGCCGGGTGTTGCACGAGGTCGACACTCCTGACTCCGATGCGCTCGCCGACGTGGTGCAGAAGGTGGCGGCGGAGCGGGGGCCGCGCGTCAATCTGCTGCCTCCCACCTTCCTTCTCGACCATTGCGCACGGGACTACCTGGCCGATTTCGCGCAGCTGATCACACAGCGCCAGGCCTGAGATGGGCAAGGTCTTCTTCCGGCTGGTTCTCGGCGGCATCGCCGGCAAGATCCTCGGACTGCTCCGCGAGGTTCTGCTGGCTGCGCTCTTCGGGGCGGGGCGGGTGGTGGCGGCCAACCGCATCGCCCTGACGGCGACGTTGATCCCCATCAACTTCTTCACCGCCGACGCGCTCTCCGCGGGGTTCCTGCCGCTGTACGTGCAGTACCGCCAGGAGCGGCCCTCGATGGCGCACGTGCTGTACCGCGCGGTGCACCTGTTGTTGGCAGTGTTCTCCGTGGTCCTGGCCGTGGCGCTCATCTTCGGTCGGGACCTGTGGGTGGGGCTCCTCGGGCCGGGGCTCGATCCACACACGGCGGAGATCGCCGCGACCATGCTCGGCATCGCCGCGCTGGGCGTGCCGTTCTACGTCCTGTACAACCTGTACACCCTGGTCGGCCTTGCGAACGACGACGTCCGACTGATCAACCTGCGCCCTTCGTGCCAGAGCATCGGCCTGATCCTCGCCACGGTGATCGCCTGGATGACCGGGCACGTGTCCGTGCTGGCCTGGGGTTTCACCCTTCCGTACATCGTGCTGTGGTGCGTGGGCACTTACTGGCTCCGACGCCAGGGCTACCTGCGCGAGGGGGACGGATCGGCCCCGCACCGCCCGGACCGGGCCACCACCAAGCTGGCCCTCCGGATGTTCTGGCGACGGCTGCGGCCACTGCTGCTGATCCCCGTGATCCTCCAGGGCTCGATCGGCGTCGAGCGGGCCGTCGGCTCGCTTCTCGGTGTGGAGGTGGTGGCGGCCACCGAGTACGCACGTTTCGTGGTCGACTCGGTCATGGCGCTGCTCGCCGCGCCGCTGGGGCTGGCTGGCCTGGCTTCGTTCGCCCGCATGAAGACCCATGAGGTGGGCGGCGGACTTCGCCGCCTGATCCCACCGGTGATCCTGGTGGCTATCCCTCTGGCCCTGATCCTCTCCTTGAACAGCCGGGGAATCGTCACTCTCCTGTACGCCCGGGGCGAGTTCGACACCCGCGCGGTGGACGTCTCGTCGGTGCTGCTGCTGGGTTTCGCGCTCGGAATCTGGGCGCACGTGCTCGGCTACACCTTCGTCAAGGTGTTGAACGCCCGGGGTGCCAACTTCAAGGTCGCCATCGTGATGGCGATCTCCTTCGGTATTCCCATCGCCTTCAACCTGCTGCTCTACAAGCATTGGGGAGCTTTCACGATCGGCGCGGCTTCCTCGCTCAGCGGCCTGTTGATGTTCCTGATTTCCGCTCGGTTGCTGTCGGTACTGGGCTTCAGCATGCGTTTGCTCGCCGTTGTGCTGCCGGGCGCGGCTGCCGCCGCGACCGCTGGGCACCTCCTGGCCGGCTCCGGAATGCTGCGGCTCATCGCATCATGCTTGGCGATCCTGTTGATCTGGGTCGGCTACGTGGCGGCCGTACCTCAGCTTCGGCGTACGTTCCTGTCGTTTGTCCTGAAGAAGCTCGGTCGCGGTGCCGACGAGACCCCGCAGGACGACTTGGTGGCGATCAAGTGAGGAACCCATGACTGTGCACACCGGTCTGGTGACCGGGATGGACGGCACGCCGGACCATCCGGCCCCGCCGCCCGCTGCAGTTCTCCGGGAGACGGACTCTGGACCACGGCGCCGCCCGAGCGGCGACCGCCTCTACATCCTGGATCTGTTGCGCTTCTGCGCGGCCCTCGCGGTACTCGGCTTCCACGTGTTCGTCGACAACGACAACCGCGGAGCCTGGGGCAGGGATGTGGCCGAGATCTTCGGTGAGCCGGTCGTCACCGTGTTCCGATACGGCTGGATGGGCGTTGAGTTCTTCTTCGTCATCAGCGGGTTCGTCATATGCATGAGCTGCTGGGGCAGGTCTGTCGCCGACTTCGCCGTCTCGCGGGTAACCCGCCTCATGCCCGCGTACGTCTTCGCAGTGCTGGCAACCTCGGCAGCCCTCACGCTCTGGCCGCTCGAGACCGGTCCGCCGCAACCATCACACGTCCTGATCAACGCGTCGATGCTGCAGACCTTCCTCGGCATACCCAACATCGACTCGGTCTACTGGACCCTGTTCGTCGAGCTGAAGTTCTACCTTCTCTTTGCCGTCGTCGTCTGGTTCGGGCTGACCTACAAGCGGGTCGTGCTTTTCTGCGTACTATGGATGACCGCCGCCCTGTACGCGGAGTACTCCCAGGTCAAGACGCTGATCCAGTTCTTCGAGGCGGGCTTCGCCCCGTACTTCATCGCCGGCATCGCGCTATACCTGATCTACCGTTTCGGCCCGAACATGGTGACCTGGGGAATCCTCGGCACGTCGATGGTGGTGGGTCTGATCACGCTCGGACGACGGGTGGACGGACAGAACGCGGACAGGCCCGTCGTGTCGTTCGAGGTCGCGCTGCCGGTGATGTTCCTCTTCCTCGCGCTGATGGTGGCGGTGGCGTTGGGCTGGTTCTCCTGGTTCAAGTGGCGTTCTCTGACCGTCATCGGGGCGCTCACCTACCCGGTGTACCTGCTGCACATGCAGTTCAGTCGGATCGTCGTCGTCAAGTTCCACGACTCAGTGTCGCCGTGGCTGCTGGTCGCCGGTTTCGTGGCCGGGGTGCTTCTGCTCGCGTATCTGACGAACCGGTTTGTGGAGCGGCCACTCGCTAAGGTGCTGCGCCGACAGCTGAGGAAGGGCTTCGCGGAGATCAGCGTGAGATCGGCGAGCGGCAGTGAGACCTCCATCGAACGCCGGATGGCGAACAGTGATCCATACGGCGGTTCGGTTCGGCCGGACGCCGGAAGCCCCGTGGCATGAGGAGCAATCAGTGGTAGACAACCTTTCCGCCATCCCCCAGGCCCGCGCGCCACGCCCCCTCGACGACCTCAAGAGCGCCCGAGTCGCGCTCGTGCACGAATGGTTCGGGGCCACCGGCGGCTCGGAGAACGTCTTCCGGCAGATCAGCAGCCTGCTGCCGGAGGCGGAGCGCTTCGTGCTCTGGAAGGACCACGACGCCGTCGAGCCCAACCTGCGGGAGTCGTGGATGGCGCGGACCCCGCTGCGCAAGACGAAGGCCGGGGCGCTGCCGTTGATGCCCCTGGTGTGGCGGACCCTCAGCCAGGAGCGGTTCGACCTGGTGATCTCGTCGAGCCACGCGTTCGCCCACACCGTGCGGCTCGGTTCGTCGGAGGAGACCCGGTACCTCAGCTACGTGCACTCCCCCGCGCGGTACATCTGGAGTCCGAACTTCGACGGGCGGGGCTCCAACCCGATGCTGACCGTGCCGCGGCGCATGCTGCAAACCGCTGATGTCCGGCTCAGCCGCCATGTGAACGGTTACGCCGCGAACTCGGAGGAGGTGCGGGCCCGCATCGCCCGTTACTGGAAGCGGGACGCGGTCGTCATCAACCCTCCGGTCGACGTCGACTACTTCGCGGCCGCGCCCGCCGCCGACCAGAATCAGCCGCGTGAGTACCTGCTCGGGGTTGGACGATGGATCCCGTACAAGAACTTCGACCTGATCATTCAGATCGCCGAGGCGGCCGGGCTGCCGGTGGTGATCGCCGGCTCCGGTCCGGAGGAGACCGCGCTGCGACGGGCCGCCGAACGGGTCCGCGTGCCGGTGACGTTTGAGGTGCGGCCTTCGAAGGAGCGCCTGCGCCAGCTCTACTGGGGTGCTCGGGCTCTGCTCTTCCCGGTCCACGAGGACTTCGGCATCATCCCGGTCGAGGCCCAGGCCTGCGGGACCCCGGTGGTGGGTCTGCGCCGCGGCGGCCTACTGGAGACCGTCGTCGACGGGGAGACCGGTTTCCTCATCGACTCCCAGGACCCGGGAAGCTTCGTGCCGCTGGTCCACCGGCTGCCCGAGCTGTCGCAGGACCGCGTCCGGTCACACGCCAACGGGTTCTCGGAGCAGCAGTTCGCGGCTCGGATGACGGCGTGGATCGCAGACGCCGGACGCTGAACGCCAATGGCGCGGATGTGCGTGCCGACCGCACGCACATCCGTGCATGGTTCAGTAGACGAGGACGGCGCGCAGATAGGTCGCGATCCGACGCAGTTGATTGGCCTCCTGCATCGGACCGGTCAGCCGCAGCACGAACTGTCGATCGATGACGCCATCCTGGCCTCCCCGGTAGTAGGCGACGACGGCCAAGGCGTGCCGCTGCTCGCCATCGGTGTTGATGAGCGCCTCGGCCAGGGTGGTGGCCTGCCCGGTGCGAATCCACCGCGCGCCCCACGCCTCCTCGGCCATCCGCATGGCGGTCTGGCGGCGCTCGTCGCACGGCTGTGGGCAGGCTCGGACGATCAGCTCACCGCCCATTGTCGACTCTCCCGATGCCGACCGGCCGCAGTTGTACTTGACGAACCCCTCAGCCTTGCCCGCCAGCGTGCAGTTCCAGTCCATCGGAACCTTGACCGGGAAGCCCAGCCCTTCGAGGCTGGTCAGCGTCCGCACGTTGTCCCGCTCGGTGAACGTCGGCCACTGGGCCGGCCACTTGCCGCCCTGCGGCGGCTCCACCCCCGGTGACTGTGGCGGCGCGGCGGGCATCGAGGGCGGCTCGGCGGTCGCGCTGTTGACCACGTCGGCAGGTTCGTCAGCTGAGCCCTTCCAGATCGCCAGACCGCCACCGCCCACAAGCACCACCAGGACCAGCGCGGCGATGCCGATCCAGAGCCCGGTGCGCCGGGGTGGCGGCGTGGACGGGGTGATCCGGCGCACCGGTGCGGCGAACGCGTCGGCGCTCGGCCCGCTCACCGGGGAGACGTGTGCCGCCGGCGGTGCCGAGGTCACCGCGGTCGGCGAGGTGGGCACGCCGGAGATCGGGTGCGGGACCGCGGAGACCAACTGGCCGGGGACCGGGCCGGTCTGCACCGCCCACGGGGCCTGCGGCCCCCCGGAGACGGGCTGCGGCACGCCTGACACCGGCGGGGCGGACACCGCAGGCGGGGCGGAGACGGAAGGCGGCGCGGACGTGGGTGGGGCCGCCGTCGGGGCGGGGGTGTACTCGACGCCAAGGGCCCGGAACAGCTTCTCGGCACCGGGGCCCGCCTCGGCCGAGTAGGCCACCCAGGGCGCGGCGGCGGAAAAATCGGCGTACGTGTAGGGCATCGCGTCAGCCGACTTGGCCAGCAGGTCGGCGGCCCCGGCGAACGCCTCCCGCCAGCCGGCGGTGGCGGCCACGGTGGCGTCGAGCACCGCCACGGTGACGAATCGGCCCTGCTCGTCGATCGCGGCCCACGCCTTCCCCACTGGAGACCCGCCGAGCGCGTGGGTGTACCTGTAGGGGCCTTCCGGCTGCATGCGCACTCCTCCGTTGAACCGCCGTGCGGATAGTACCGACCGTCGGCCAACCCGGCCCGCCCCGGCCGGGGCGGGCCGGTGGCGGCTGAGGCCGCTTGCCAGTGAAAGTTCTCATGCATAGAGTCAGCCCATGAATGAAGGAGTTGTCGAGGCACCCGCTGACCGGGTGCTCGACCTCTTCCAAGGGGTGCGGCTCACCCCCACTCAGCGCCGGATCGCGCACTGTCTGGTGCAGCACGCCCCCACCGTGGCCTACCTGTCCGCCGCCGAGGTCGCCGAACTGGCCGGGGTCAGTCAACCGTCGGTCACCCGGTTCGCCGTCGCGCTCGGCCACGATGGCTACCCGGCGCTGCGCCGCCGGCTGCGGGACCTCACCGGCTCGGCTCCGGGCGGATCGACGGACGCCGGCAACGAACTCCAGCAGGCGGTACGCGCGGAGATGGGCAACCTGGACCGACTGGCCGGTCAGCTCGCCGACCGGGACCGGATCGCGGAGACCGGGCGGTTGCTCGCCGGGAGTCGGCCACTGCCGGTGCTCGGTCTGCGCGCCGCCGCGCCGCTGGCCGCGTACTTCGCCTACTTCGCGGCCAAGGTGCACCCGGACGTGCGGGTCCTCGACGACGGCGGCAGCCTGCTCACCGACCGCCTGGAGCAGGCCGCCGAGGCCGGGGCGTCCGCCGTGCTCGCCTTCGTGCTGCCCCGCTACCCCCGGGAGACCCTGGACGCGTTGCGGGACGCCCGCCACGCCGGGTTGACAGTGGTGGCGATCACCGACTCGCCGGTCAGCCCGGCCACCGAGCACGCCGACGTGGTGCTCGCCGCGGCGGTCGGCGCGCAGCTCGTCTTCGACCTGCACACCGCCCCGATGACCCTGGCCATGGTGCTGTTGCAGGCGATCTGCGATGCCGCGCCGGCCGACACCCAGCGCCGACTGGAGGCGTTCGAAGCCTCTGCGGCCCGCCGACAGTTGTTCCTCGGTTGACCGGAGGAGAACCAGAGATGACCCAGCCCATTCGCGCCGCACGGGGCAGCCAGCTCACCACCCGCGGGTGGCAGCAGGAGGCAGCCCTGCGGATGTTGATGAACAACCTCGACCCTGAGGTGGCCGAGCGCCCCGACGACCTGGTGGTCTACGGCGGCACCGGCAAGGCGGCGCGGGACTGGCCGTCGTACCACGCGTTGGTGCGTACGCTGACCGACCTGCGCGAGGACGAGACGATGCTGGTGCAGTCGGGCCGCCCGGTCGGGGTGATGCGCACCCACGAGTGGGCGCCGCGGGTGCTGCTGGCCAACTCGAACCTGGTCGGCGACTGGGCGACCTGGCCGGAGTTCCGCCGCCTCGAACAGCTCGGCCTGACCATGTACGGGCAGATGACGGCCGGATCCTGGATCTACATCGGCACCCAGGGCATCCTCCAGGGCACCTACGAGACGTTCGCGGCGGTGGCCGCCAAGATCGCCGACGCCCGCGGCGACGGGCAGGGGCAGAGCCAGGGCACTCTCGCCGGCACGCTGACGCTCACCGCCGGCTGCGGCGGCATGGGCGGCGCGCAGCCACTCGCGGTCACCATGAACGGCGGCGTCTGCCTGATCGTCGACGTGGACCGCACCCGGCTGGACCGTCGGGTGCACGACCGCTACCTGGATGAGGTCGCCGATTCCCTGGACGACGCGATCGCTCGGGTCCGCGCGGCGAAGCGGGAGCGCCGTGCGCTGAGCGTCGGCGTGGTCGGCAACGCCGCCGAGGTCTTCCCCGATCTGCTGAACCGTGGCGTCGAGATCGACATCGTGACCGACCAGACCAGCGCGCACGACCCCCTGGCGTACCTGCCGGTGGGGGTGGAGCTGGCCGAGGCCCGGGACTACGCCGCCGCCAAGCCGGCCGAGTTCACCGACCGGGCCCGCGCGTCGATGGCGAGGCACGTCGAGGCGATGGTCGGCTTCCTCGACGCCGGCGCCGAGGTGTTCGACTACGGCAACTCGATCCGGGGCGAGGCGCAGCTCGGCGGGTACCAGCGCGCCTTCGACTTCCCTGGGTTCGTGCCGGCGTACATCCGGCCGTTGTTCTGTGAGGGCAGGGGTCCGTTCCGGTGGGCGGCGCTCTCCGGCGACCCGGCCGACATCGCGGCCACCGACCGGGCCATCCTCGACCTGTTCCCGGAGAACGAGTCGCTGGCCCGCTGGATCAAGTTGGCCGGCGAGCGGGTCGCCTTCCAGGGCCTGCCGGCCCGGATCTGCTGGCTCGGCCAGGGCGAACGGGACAAGGCAGGCGTGCGGTTCAACGACATGGTGGCCTCCGGCGAACTCTCCGCCCCGGTGGTGATCGGCCGGGACCACCTGGACACCGGCAGCGTCGCGAGCCCGTACCGGGAGACCGAGGGGATGGCCGACGGCTCCGACGCGATCGCCGACTGGCCGCTGCTCAACGCGCTGGTCAACACGGCCAGTGGGGCTTCCTGGGTGTCCATCCACCACGGTGGCGGGGTGGGCATCGGCCGGTCCATCCACGCCGGGCAGGTGTGTGTGGCCGACGGCACTCCCCTCGCCGGTCAGAAGATCGAGCGGGTGCTCACCAACGACCCGGCGATGGGAGTCATCCGGCACGTCGACGCCGGCTACGACACCGCGCGCGAGGTGGCCGAGCGCACCGGGGTCCGGGTGCCCATGAGCGAGGGTGGACCCGCGTGAGCGACGACCTTCCCGCCCGGTTCCGGACGCTGTGGGACGAGATCGCGCCGGTCGGGCGGGACGCCGACAGCGGCGGCTACCTGCGGTACGCGTTGACCGAGCCGGAACAGGAGCTGCGGGCCTGGTTCCGCGCTCAGGCCGAGCGCCGGGCCATGCCGGTCACCGAGGACGGCAACGGCAACCTCTTCGCCCACTGGGGTGACCCGGAAGCGCCCGCCGCGGTGCTCACCGGCAGCCACTTCGACTCGGTGCCACACGGCGGGGCGTACGACGGGCCGCTCGGCATCGTCAGCGCGTTCCTCGCCGTGGACGAGCTGCGGGCCGCCGGCGTGACCCCCGGCCGGCCGCTGGTGCTGGGTGCGTTCGTCGAGGAGGAGGGCGCACGGTTCGGCGTACCGTGTCTGGGGTCGCGGCTGCTCACCGGGGCGCTGTCGGCCGAACGCGCGGCCGGCCTGCGCGACGCGGCCGGGGTGAGCTTCGCCGAGGCGCTCGGTGACCGGCCGGCGGGCGCCCGGCCGGAGCTGCTGGGCCGGTTCGGCGCGTTCGTGGAGTTGCACGTCGAGCAGGGCCGCGCCCTCGCCGACACGGACGCGCCGGTCGCGGTGGCCAGCGCGATCTGGCCGCACGGCCGGTGGCGCTTCGACGTCGTCGGCGAGGGCAACCACGCGGGCACCACCCGGATGGCCGACCGCCGCGACCCGATGCTGACCTACGCGTTCACGGTGCTGGCGGCCAACAAGGAGGCCCGGCTGCGCGGCGCGCACGCCACAGTGGGCCGGGTCGCCGTCGAACCCAACGCCACCAACGCGATCCCGTCGAAGGTGACCGGTTGGCTGGACGCCCGCGCCGCCGACCCGGAGACCCTGGCGGGGTTGGTCGACGCGGTGCGCGGCAAGCTCGCCGAGCGGGCCCGCCGCGACGGTACGACGGTGACCGTCACCGAGGAGTCGGTGACCCCGGTGGTCGCCTTCGACGGCGGGTTGGCCGACCGACTGGCCACGCTGCTCGACGCGCCGGTGCTGGCCACCGGCGCGGGGCACGACGCCGGGGTGCTCGCCGCGTACCTGCCCACCGCGATGCTCTTCGTGCGCAACCCGACAGGCGTCTCGCACTCCCCCGCCGAGGCCGCGACCGACGACGACTGCGCGGCCGGGGTACGGGCACTGGCCCGGGCGCTGGAGGAGCTGACATGCCGGTGACACCGACCCGCTGGCTCGCCGAGTACGCCTGGCTGCCCAAGCACGCCGAGCCCACCCCCGACGTGCTGATCGAGGTCGACGACGGTCGGATCACCGGGGTCACGCCGCTGACCCCCGGCAGCCGGCCACCGGCCGGAGTCGGGGTGTACGGCGACACGGTGCCGCTGCCCGGCCTGACAGTGCCCGGCCTGGCCAACGTGCACTCGCACGCCTTCCACCGGGCGCTGCGCGGGCGTACCCACGGCGGGCGGGGTGACTTCTGGACCTGGCGGGACCAGATGTACGCCGTCGCGGACCGGCTGGACCCGGACACCTACCTCGCCCTGGCCCGGGCGGTCTACGCCGAGATGGCGCTCGCCGGGATCACAGGTGTGGGCGAGTTCCACTACCTGCACCACCGGCGGGACGGCGGCGCGTACGACGACCCGAACGCGATGGGCGCGGCGCTGGTGGAGGCTGCCGCGCACGCCGGGATCCGGCTCACGCTGCTGGACACCTGCTACCTGACCTCCAGCGTGGATGGTCGGCCCCTCACCGGCCCGCAACGCCGATTCGGCGACGGTGACGCGGGCCGCTGGGTCGAGCGGGTCACCGCGTTCCAGCCGTCAGACTCGCACGTCCGGGTCGGCGCGGCCGTGCACTCGGTTCGGGCGGTGCCGGCCGATCAACTCCGCGTGGTCGGCGACTGGGCCCGGGAGCGGCCGGCACCGCTGCACGTGCACCTCTCCGAGCAGCCCGCCGAGAACGACGAGTGCCGGGCCGTGCACGGGCGTACGCCCACCGCGCTGCTCGCCGAGCACGGCGTGCTCGGGCCGCACACCACGGCCGTACACGCCACCCACCCCACCAGCGCCGACCTGACCCTGCTCGGCGACACCCGGACCGGGGTGTGCCTCTGCCCGACCACCGAACGGGACCTCGCCGACGGGATCGGCCCGGCCCGGCTGATGGCCGACGCGGGCATCCGGTTGAGCCTCGGCAGCGACAGCCACGCCGTGATCGACCTGTTCGAGGAGGCCAGGGCGGTGGAGCTTGACGAACGGCTGCGTACCCGCCGGCGCGGCCACTTCGCGCCGCTCGACCTGCTGACGGCGGCCAGCTCCGCCGGGCACGCCGCGCTGGGCTGGGCCGACGCCGGGAGGATCGCCGTGGGCGCCCGCGCCGACCTGGTGACGGTACGACTGGACAGCGCCCGCACCGCCGGGGTGCCGCCGGTGGGCGTGTTCTTCGCGGCCGGCGCGGCGGACGTCGAGCAGGTCGTGGTGGACGGTCGGGTGGTGGTGGCCGAGGGCCGACACCTGACCGTCGACGTGCCGGCCGAGTTGTCGTCCGCGATCGAGGCGGTGCTCCCCTCATGAGCAGCCTGCTGGTCGACAACATCGGGGAGCTGGTCACCAACGGCGCCGGCGAGGGTCCGCTCGGCATCCGCCGCAACGCCGCCGTGCTGATCGAGGAGGGCCGGGTGGTCTGGGTCGGGCCGTCCGGGTACGCGCCGGCCGCCGACCATCACGTCGACGCCGCTGGGGCCGCCGTGCTGCCCGGTTTCGTGGACAGTCACGCCCACCTGGTCTTCGCCGGGGACCGGGCCGCCGAGTTCGCCGCCCGGATGGCCGGTCAGCCCTACACCGGCGGCGGCATCCGGACCACCGTCGGCGCGACCCGGGCCGCCACCGACGATGAACTGCGGGCCACAGTGCGCCGGCTGCGCGGGGAGGCGCTGCGCCAGGGCACCACCACCATGGAGATCAAGAGTGGGTACGGGCTGACCGTCGCCGACGAGGCCCGCTCGCTCCGGATCGCCGCCGAGGTCAGCACCGAAACCACCTTCCTGGGCGCGCACGTGGTGCCCGCCGAGTACGCCGACCGCCCCGACGACTACGTCGGGCTGGTCTGCGGGCCGATGCTCGCCGCCGCCGCTCCGTACGCGAAGTGGATCGACGTGTTCTGCGAGCGGGGCGCCTTCGACGTGGACCACGCCCGCGCCATCCTGGCCTGCGGGCAGGCCGCCGGACTGGGCGTACGGCTGCACGCCAACCAGCTCGGCCCCGGCCCCGGGGTGCGGCTGGGCGTGGAGCTGGACGCGGCAAGTGTCGACCACTGCACCCACCTGAGCGACGCCGACGTGGCCGCGCTGGCCGACACCGCCCACAGCGACGGGTCGGGCACCCGCACGGTGGCGACCCTGCTGCCCGGCGCGGAGTTCTCCACCCGCTCGCCCTACCCGGACGCCCGCCGGCTGCTCGACTCCGGGGTCACCGTGGCGCTGGCGACGGACTGCAACCCCGGCTCGTCGTACACCTCGTCGATGCCGTTCTGCGTGGCCCTCGCGGTCCGTGAGATGCGGATGACCCCGGCGGAGGCGGTCTGGGCCGCCACCGCCGGTGGCGCGCGGGCGCTGCGCCGCGACGACATCGGTGTGCTCACCCCCGGCGCGCGGGCCGACCTGGTCATCCTCGACGCGCCGTCGTACCTGCACCTGGCCTACCGGCCCGGCGTCCCCCTGATCCGCCAGGTAATACGCAACGGAGTCCCGCAATGACGAACGTGACCATCCAGCCCAGCGGGATCACCGCCGACGACGTGCTCACGGTGGCCCGTGGCACCGCCACTGTCGTCCTCGCCCGGGCCACCATCGACGCGATGGCGACCAGCCGGGCCATCGTGGACGGCATCGAGTCGTCCGGCCGTCCCGTCTACGGGGTCTCCACCGGCTTCGGCGCGCTGGCCAACACGTTCGTCGCGCCGGAGCGGCGGGCCGAGCTGCAGCACGCGCTGATCCGCTCGCACGCCGCCGGGGTGGGCGCCCCGATGCCGCGGGAGGTGGTCCGGGCCATGATGCTGCTGCGGGTCCGCTCTCTCGCGCTGGGCCGCTCCGGGGTCCGGCCGCTGGTCGCCGAGGCCCTGGTCGACCTGCTCAACCACGACATCACCCCGTGGGTGCCGGAGCACGGCTCGCTGGGCGCCTCCGGCGACCTGGCGCCGCTGGCGCACTGCGCGCTGGTGCTGCTCGGCGAGGGCTGGGTGCTCGGCCCGGCCGGTGAGCGGCAGGACGCGGCCGAGGCGCTGACCGCCGCCGGGCTCAAGCCGATCGAGCTGGCCGCCAAGGAGGGGCTGGCGCTGATCAACGGCACCGACGGCATGCTCGGCATGCTGCTGCTGGCCATCCACGACGCGGCGCACCTGTTCGCCATGGCGGACGTGACGGCCGCGCTGGCCATCGAGGCGATGCTCGGCTCGGAGCGGCCGTTCCTGCCCGAGCTGCACGCGATCCGGCCGCACCCCGGTCAGGCGGCGTCGGCGGCGAACATCCACCGGCTGTTGCAGGACTCCCGGGTGATGGACTCGCACCGCGACGACCTGGCGCACGCCGTACAGGACGCGTACTCGATGCGCTGCGCGCCGCAGGTGGCCGGAGCGGCCCGGGACACCCTGGACTTCGTCCGCACGGTTTCGGCCCGGGAGCTGGTGTCCGTGGTGGACAACCCGGTGGTGCTGCCGGACGGCCGGGTCGAGTCGACAGGCAACTTCCACGGCGCGCCGCTCGGCTTCGCGGCGGACTTCCTCGCCATCGCCGCCGCCGAGGTGGGCGCGATCGCCGAGCGGCGGGTGGACCGACTGCTCGACGTCACCCGCTCCCGGGATCTGCCGGCGTTCCTCTCCCCCGACGCCGGGGTCAACTCCGGGCTGATGATCGCCCAGTACACGGCGGCCGGGATCGTCGCCGAGAACCGTCGGCTGGCTGCCCCCGCGTCGGTGGACTCGCTGCCCACCAGCGGAATGCAGGAGGACCACGTCTCGATGGGCTGGGCAGCGGCCAAGAAACTGCGCACCGTGCTGGACAACCTCACCAGCCTGCTCGCGGTGGAGTTGCTGGCCGGCGTACGCGGTCTCCAGCTGCGCGCACCGCTGGAGCCGTCCCCGGCCGGCCGGGCGGCCGTCGCCGCGCTCGGTGCGGCGGCCGGCGAGCCCGGCCCGGACGTGTTCCTCGCGCCGGTGATGGAGGCGGCCCGCGCCGTCGTCGCCGGGCCGGAGCTGCGCGCCGCCATCGAGCGGGAGGTCGGCCCGCTGAGCTGACCTCAGTCGGGTCGCTGTCGTCCGTCGCGGGTCAGGCGGCGGGCGGCAGCACCTCGCGCCCGTCAGGCGGCGGGCGGCAGCAGCTTCGCGCCCGTCAGGCGGCGGGCGGCAGTACCTTGGCGACCAGCTTGGCCAGTTCCCGCAGTGCCTTGCCCCGGTGGCTGATCGCGTCCTTCTCGGCCGGGGTCAGCTCGGCATTGGTCCGGTCCTGGCCGTCGCCCAGGAAGATGGGGTCGTAGCCGAACCCGCCGTCGCCGCGCGGCGCGCGCAGCACCCGGCCGGTCTGCCGGCCGTCGACCAGGTGCTCCTTGCCGCCGGGCAGCACCAGCGCCACCGTGCAGACGAAGGACGCCGCCCGGTGCTCGTCCGGCACGTCGGCGATCTGATCCAGTACCAGCTGAAGGTTGGCCCGGTCGTCGCCGTGCTTGCCGGACCAGCGGGCGCTGAACACCCCCGGCATCCCGTTGAGCGCGTCGACCGCGAGCCCGGAATCGTCGGCGATGGTGGGCAGCCCGCTCTGCCGGCAACCCTCCCGCGCCTTGATCAGCGCGTTCTCGCCGAAGGTCAGGCCGGTCTCCGGCAGCTCCGCGTACTGCTCGATGTCGTCCAGCCCGAGCAGGGCGATCCGGTGCGCGCCGAGCGCGCCGTCCAGGATCCGCTGAAGCTCGACCAGCTTCTTCCGGTTACGGGTGGCGAGCAGGACCTTGTTCATGAGGTAAGAGCCTTCCGCTGGGCTTCGGCCAGATCCGCGCAGCCCGCGACGGCCAGGTCGAGCAGGGCGTCGAGCTGGTCGCGGGCGAACACGCCCGCCTCGCCGGTGCCCTGCACCTCGACGAAGTCGCCCGCGCCGGTGCACACCACGTTCATGTCCACCTCGGCGGCGACGTCCTCCTCGTAGCAGAGGTCGAGCCGGGCCTCCCCCGCGATGATCCCCACGCTGACCGCGGCCACCGACCGGTGCATCACCTTCTCCGGCTTGCCGGCCAACGCCTTGCGGGCGGCGAGCCAGCCCACCGCGTCGTGCAACGCGACGTAGGCACCGGTGATCGCGGCCGTGCGGGTGCCGCCGTCGGCCTGGAGCACGTCGCAGTCGAGCACTATCGAGTTCTCGCCGAGCGCCTTGAGGTCGATGCTGGCCCGCAGGCTGCGGCCGATCAGCCGGGAGATCTCATGGGTACGGCCACCGACCCGGCCCTTGACGCTCTCCCGGTCGGATCGGGTGTTGGTGGCCCGGGGCAGCATCGCGTACTCGGCGGTCACCCAGCCGAGCCCGGAGCCCTTGCGCCAGCGGGGCACCCCCTCGGTGACGCTCGCCGTGCAGAGCACCCGGGTGCCGCCGAACTCGACGAGCACCGAGCCCTCCGGATTGGTGCTCCAGCCACGGGTCACTGTCACCGGTCGAAGTTGAGAGGGCCCTCGCCCGTCAGGTCGCGCCATCCCTGCACCCTATGCGGTGCGGCGATCCACCTCGCTCGGGGTGCCCCGGGGAACGTCCGCGCCGTGCACCAACAGCAGTTCGGTGGCACCGGCGTACCGCTCGCGCACCTGCCGGACGGCACGACACCGCGGCCCGGCCACGCGAACCGGACGGGCCGTCAGATGTCGTAGCTGGCGCCGGGTCGGACCACCTCGAGTGGCCCGGTGTACGCGGAGGCGGCCGACTCCAGGGTGTGCGCCTCGCTGCCCCAGGCGGGCACCAGGTGGGTGAGCAGCAGCCGACCCACCGCGGCCTTGGTCGCCGCCTCGCCCGCCTCCCGACCGGTCAGGTGCAGATCCGGCGGATTGTCCATGCCGTCGAGGTAACTGGCCTCGCAGAGGAACACGTCGGCGTTCTGGGCCAGTCGCAGCAGCGCCTCGCAGGGCGCGGTGTCCGACGAGTAGCACAGCGAACGACCGTCGTGCTCCAGCCGCACGCCGTACGTCTCGACGGGGTGGTTGACCCGGTCGACGGTGACCGTGAACGGGCCGATCGGGAAGGTGCCCGGCTGGAGCGCGTAGAACTGGTACACGTCCTCCACCGAACCGTCGTCCCCGTACGCGGCGCTGAGCCGGTCCGGGGCGCCCGCGGGCGCGTACACCGGCAGCGCCGGGTAGGGGCCGTCCGGGGCGTACCGGCGCACCACCACGTACAGCACGGCGTCGAACATGTGGTCACAGTGCAGGTGGGTCAGCAGGATCGCGTCCGGGGCGTGCAACCCCGCGTACCGCTGGAGGCTGGACAGCGACCCGGAGCCGAAGTCGACCAGAAGCCGGAAGCCGTCGGCCTCGACGAGGTAGGCCGAGCAGGGGGACTCGGGGCCGGGGAAACTGCCCGCGCTTCCCAGAACGGTCAATCGCATCGAGTGGTCTCGCTGTCACTATCAGTAGCACCCGTGCCGGCGACAGCCCCGGGCATGATCTCTACCGACGCGTACGCCACGCTGCGCAGCCTACGCTGGAGCGCGCGGCAGCAAGAATCATCCAACGGAAGTTGTCACGAACGTGACACCGGCTCGCGGTACGCCGGGCAGCGAACGGGCCGTCGACATATGTCGACGGCCCGTAATCGGCAGACCAGATCGGTCAGGCCCAGAGCTGCCCCTCCAGGGCGTCCTCGGCATCGGCGAGCGTGCCGCCGTAGGCGCCGGTGGACAGGTACTTCCACCCGCCGTCACAGACCACGAAGGCAACGTCGGCCCGCCGGCCGTCGCGCACCGCCTCGTGCGCCACCGCCAGCGCGGCGTGCAGGATGGCACCGGTGGAGAACCCGGCGAAGATGCCCTCCACCTCCACCAACTGGCGGGTGCGCAACACCGCGTCCCGGGTGCCGACCGAGAACCGCCGGGAGAGCACCGAGGCGTCGTAGAGCTCCGGCACGTACCCCTCGTCGATGTTGCGCAGGCCGTAGACCAACTCGCCGTAGCGCGGCTCGGCGGCCACGACCTGAATGCCCTCGACCTTTTCCCGCAGGTAACGCCCGGCGCCCATCAGGGTGCCGGTGGTGCCCAGCCCGGCCACGAAGTGCGTGATGCTGGGCAGGTCGTGCAGCAGCTCCGGCCCGGTCGTCTCGTAATGCGCCCGCGCGTTGGCCTCGTTGCCGTACTGGTAGAGCATCACCCAGTCGGGGTGCTCGACGGCGATCTGCTTGGCGGTGGCGACGGCCTGGTTGGAACCACCCGCCGCCGGCGAGAAGATGATCTCGGCCCCGTACATCCGGAGCAGCTGAACCCGCTCGGTGGAGACGTTCTCCGGCATCACGCAGACCAGTCGGTAGCCGCGCAGCTTCGCCACCATCGCCAACGAGATGCCGGTGTTGCCACTCGTCGGTTCGAGGATGGTGTCACCCGCGCGGAGTCGGCCAGCCTCCTCCGCCGCCCGGACCATGAACAGCGCCGCGCGATCCTTGATGCTGCCGGTGGGGTTGCGGTCCTCCAGCTTGGCCCAGAGCCGCACCGGAGGGGCCCCGTCGGGCACCGTCGGGGAGAGCCGGGGCAGGCCGACCAGCGGCGTACCCCCGCAGGCGTCGAGCAGGCTGTCGTACCGCGCCATGGCGGCCGACCTCAGCGAGCCGCGACGGCGTCGCGGGCGGCGGCGCTGTGCGAGCTGATCGCCGCTGCCGCGGCGCTGTGTGAGCTGATCGCCGCTGCCGCGGCGAAGCCGAACGCGCCGCCGGCCACGGCCGGCAGGATGGTGACGCTGTCGCCGTCGGAGAGCTTCGCGTCCAGCGCGCCGAGGAAGCGGACATCCTCGTCGTTCACGTAGACGTTGACGAAGCGGTGCAGCGTGCCCCCGTCGGTGATCAGCCGGCCGCGCAGACCGCCGTGCCGGGAATCCAGGTCGGTGAGCAGATCGGCGAGCGTGTCGCCGGTGCCGTCGACGACCTTGGCGCCGCCGGTGTAGCTGCGCAGGATGGTGGGGATGCGAACCTCAATGGCCATGATGTCGAACTCCTCGGTCGGGTGTGCCTACGGTGACGGGACGAGACGGCTGCGGGCGCTGACAGGTCAGCGGCCGGAACACTCGTAATCGACCGTCGCCGGGCTCTGCCCGAACATGTAGGACTGGACGGCGTGCGGGTCGACGCCGGCCTCCACGACACGGACCGGCTCCTCGGTGATCACGCCGTCGACGATCCGGAACGACCGGATCTCCTCCGAGTCGGGCTCACGGGTCGAGACGAGCAGGTAGTGCGCCCCCGGCTCACCGGCGAAGGACACATCCGTCCGCGACGGGTACGCCTCGGTGGCGGTGTGCGAGTGGTAGATGACGACGGGCTCCTCGTCCCGGTCGTCCATCTCGCGCCACACCCGCAGGTGCTCCATCGAGTCGAACTCGTAGAAGGTCATCGACCGCGCGGCATTGTCCATCGGGATGTGCCGGGTCGGGGTGTCGCTGCCGACGGGACCGGCGACCACGCCGCACGCCTCGTCGGGGTGATCCCGGCGCGCGTGGGCGACGATCGCGTCGATGATCGACCGGTCGATGCTCAGCACGTGCACCAGCCTAACGCCTGTTGAGCACGGGCCGAAGTGGTGCCGGTCACCCCTAGTCGATCAAGGCGTTGAGCAGCGACTCCTGTAGATATCCCAGATACGCGTAGACCGAAAGCTGGAACACCCGGCTGGAACCCGGGTCCTCAGCGACCGCGTCGTCCAACTCCTCGCCCAGATCCGTGCCGTCCTTGATCTCCAGGCGCACGCCCATCGCGAGCCGGGCGTCGTTCAGCGCCCGCAACCATGCCTCGGCGGCCTCGGCGTCCAGCCGCACCTCGCCGCCGGCTTCGTCCGGCAGCGCGGCCAGGATCGCCCCCGCCTGATCGATCTTCGCGGTCTTCAGGTCGCCCTCGGTGTAGCGGCGAAACTCGGCGGTGCCCGGAGCGTCCTCCGGGTAGACCGCCGGAAAGAGCCGGCCGACGACCGGGTCGGTGTGGTCGAAGCCATCGGTGAGCAGACCCACCACCTCGGAGGCGACCTTGCGCAACACCCGCACCTCGTCGACGGCGAAGACGGCGACGTAACGGCCGGCCTGGCGATGGAACATGCTCATGATCGGTCCACCGTCGCCCACAGCCCGTACGCGTGCAGCTGCGACGCGTCGTGCTCCATCCGCTCCCGGGCACCGGTGGAGACCACGGCACGGCCCTTGTGGTGCACGTCCAGCATCAGCTGCTCGGCCCTCTCCCGGCTGTAGCCGAAAAGCTTCTGGAAGACCCAGGTCACGTACGTCATCAGATTCACCGGGTCGTCCCACACGATCGTTACCCACTGCCGGTCGGACGCCGGCACCTCGTCAGTGTCCGGCGTCTCGACCGGTACAACCTGCGGAGCCGCCATGCCCCCCATCGTGCCACCGGTTTCCCGGAACCGAGGAACCGGAACGCCGGCCCGGCGCGGATCACCCACCCCGGGCACGCCCGGCCCGCCCTGGACGCCATCGGACCCCGGGTCCGGCCCGGACCCGGACCGACCGGCGGGCACGCCGTCAGGCGAGCAGGATGCCGTGATCGACTGCATCGGAGAGCACCGCGCCCAGCGAGAGGCGGATCACCTCGAACCGTCGGGAGACCTCCCTGGACAACCCCAACTCGACCTCACGCACCGCCCGCTGGGACCAGGCCCGCGCCGCGCTGTGGTCGTCGTTGCCGGGTGTACGCCACTGCTGCCAGCACCCACCGGAGAGCGCCACCGCGACCGGGGGGAGCACCTCGTCCCAGGATGCCGCCGGATAGCTGGCGGCGGCGTCGATCGCCTCCGGGCCGGTCAACTCGGCCACACCGGCGGTGCTGGTGATCAACAACACCTTGTCCAAGTCCTGGCCGGGCCGGTGATCGGCCAGGCCGTACCGCACGGCAGCGGAGATCCGACGTCGCACGCCTTCTGCCAGCGGCGCGCCGAGCACCCGGGACGCGACGTCGGTCACGATGTCGCGCATTGCCTGATCGCACTGCGCGGTGGCCAACAGTGACAACGCCGCCATCTCCCGGTCGAGGAGATCCGGCAGGCCGGCACAGCCGACCCCGAACACGATCTCCTGAACGACCCGCAGGTGGATGTTCGCCAACTCCAGGGCGAGGTGCTGACGGATCCGCTGCGCGCAGGAGCGGGTGTGGCGGTCGAGCCGTTCGGACCAGTCACCCGGATCGGCGGCCACGGCGACGCGACCCTGCTGGCCCGGCAGGACCGGTGGGTCGACGCTGGCTCGCCGCAACCCCTCACGTGACGACCAGCCCACCAGCGCCCGCCGCAGGTCGGCGGCGGTTTCGGCGCCGTCGACCGGGAACCACCGCGCGCCGGCCAGCGCCGGCACCGCGGCCAGCAGCGCCGCCCGGTGTGCCTCCACCGTCACCGCGACCGCATCCACCTCGGCCGCCGCACCCTCGACCGGCGGGACGGACGCCCCCGCGCCCTCCGTAGTCGCCGCGCCGTCGGCCAGCGGAGCCCAACCCGCCGCGCCGGGGGTGACCGCGAAGACGACCTCCACCGAGGTCGGGGCGACCTCGGCGAGCAGGTTCAGCTCAGCGGCGGTGAACGCCTGGTCGGCGGCGATCACGAAGAGCAGCGCGCCGGCGCGGCCCGCCGCGTCGAGCAGCACCCGGGTGCCGGACACGCCGAGGGTGGCGGTGTCCGGAACGTCGATCAGGGTGAAGTGCCGCAGCAGCGGCTCGGACACGCTCAGCTCGACCCGTCGGGGTGGCCGGGCCAACGCCGGACCGGCGGCGTCCCGGTCCGCGCCGTACGAGTGCGGCTGGCGGTAACCGGGCACGAACGCCGCCCGGGTGGGCACCTTGGCGTTGCGCACCACCAACCAACTGCCGGCGGGCACGGTGAGCATGACCGGGTCGAGCCCGAGCAGGGTGGCGAGCACGGCACGCCGCTCGGCGCCGGCCGGGCCGACGGCGACCACACCGAGCGGCTCGTCCGGGGCGGGGCCGGACACGCCGACCCGGGTGGGGAGCGGGCCGCAGGTGGGTAGGTCGGCTGGGCCGGTCATGTCGTCCGGCGAGTCGACCGAGGGGAGAGGGCCCTGCTTCATCAGGTGCCTCCCGTTGGAGGTGACCGGTGGTCCGGTCGTGAAAATTTCGGTCCGGTTGTCGGAAGACTACGGGTGGACTGACGACCGCGCGGGACACCTCGAATACTCACCGGTAATTGTGCGGCTACTCAACTTCGTACCGTGACGGTGCGGGCGCGGACGGAATCCGATCGATATGCTGCGCGAATGAGTCGATGGGAGTTCGTCGGCCGCACGGATGAGCTCAACCGCCTGCTGGAGGCGGTGACCGGTCAGGCCGGCGGCGGGCTCTTCTTCAGCGGCAGCGCTGGCATCGGCAAGAGTCGGTTGCTGCGCGAGGGCGTGGGCGCGTTGCCCACCGACCGGTTCGCGATCTGGTCCATCGCCGCCAGCGCCACCACCGCTGCGCTGCCGTTCGGCGGGCTGGTCCAGGTCCTCCCCGCCGAGCAGCCCCAGGGCCTCTCCCCCGCCGGCATCCTGCGCTGGGCGCTCAACGTGCTGCAACAGCAGGCGGCCGGCCGGCGGATCGTGCTCGCCATCGACGACGCCCACCTGCTCGATCCCCCCTCGGCCGCGCTGGTGCACCTGGTCGCCCGCGCCGAGAACGCCACGGTGGTCGGCACCCTGCGCGACGGCGAACAGATCCCGCTGCCGATCCGCGCACTCTGGACGGACGACCTGGTCGAGCACGTCGAGCTGGCCCCGATGCCGCCGGAGGAGACCACCGACCTGCTGGCGGCGATCCTGGGCGGCCCGGTCGACGCGGGCTCCGCCGACCGGCTCGGCCGGTTGTCGGCCGGCAACCCGCTGCTGCTGCGCGAGCTGGTGCACGCCGCCAACGGCAGCGCCGAGTTGAAGCGCACGTACGGGATCTGGAAGTGGACCGGCCGACTGGAGCTGGCACCCAACCTGACCGACCTCATCGACACCCGGGTCGGCAAGCTCACCGACGGCGTCCGCGCGGTCGTCGAGCTGGTCGCGTTCGGCGAACCACTGGGCCTGCACCTGCTCAAACAGGCCGCCGACCAGTCGGACGTGGAGACCGCCGAGGAACGCGGGCTGATCACCGTGGTGCAGCACGACCGGCGCACCGACGTCCGGCTGGCGCACCCGCTCTACGGCGAGGTGATGCGTCGGCGCTGTCCGGTCAGCCGCACCCGCCGACTTCAGGCACACCTCGCCGAGCTGCTCGAGCAGGTCGGTAAACGCCGCCGCGACGATCTGCTGCGGGTGGCCGTCTGGCGACTCGACTCAGGCACCGCACAGAATCCGGCCCTGCTGCTGGACGCCGCGGTGCAGGCGTTCACCCGCTACGACGTGCCGCTGGCGACCCGCCTGGCGCGGGCCGCGCTGAACGCCGACGGCGGCTACGACGCGGCGGAGCTGCTGGCCACCATCCTGATGTTCGCCGACCGGCCCAACGAGGCGATCGACGTCCTCGACGCGGTCACCCCGGAGCCGGGCGACGAGCGGCGGCTCTGCCGCTGGCTGACCGTACGCGGCATGGTCAACTACTGGGGGCTGAGCCGAGAGTCCACGGTGGAGGAGATCGCGAGCCGGGTCGAGCAGCTCGGCGACTCCGCCGACCGGTCCCGGGTGCACGCCTTCGAGGCGATCATGCGCCTGCACCGACTGGACACGGCCGCCGCCGTGCAGCTCAGCCGACGAGTACTGGACCGCCCGGCGGCCGGCGTGGCCGCCCGCGAACTGGCCCGCTCCACCATCGCGTACGTCCAGGCCGCCCAGGGCGAGCTGACCCGCAGCGGTGCGGCGATCGCCCAGGTGCACTCGGCCGCGGCGAGCTGGCGCACCGACATGCCCTACCTCCAGTTGGCCCTGGAGCTGGCCCGAGGCACCCGGCTCATGCTCACCGGCGACCTGGCCGGGATCGACGCGATCGTGGCCGACGAGTTCGCCGACCTCGCCGGAGCCGGCGACTTCCGCCTCGGCACCGGCTACCTGGCCATCCTCCAGGCGTACGCGGCCCGGCTGCGCGGGCAGAGCGACGCGGCCATGCGAACCTCATTGGGCGCCTGCGCGGTGCTGGCCACGAGTCGGGTCTACGCCGGTCTGGCCCAGGCCGAACGCGTCCAGTCGGCGGCGCTGCGCGGTGACGCCGCGCAGGCGGTTGCGGCGATGGCCGAAGCCGACCGCACCCACGCGCCGGGCATGGCGGTGCTCTACCCGTGGCTGGAGCAGGCTCGGGGCGCGTCGCTCGCCGCGTCGGGTAACCTGCCGGGCGCGGTCAAACACCTCGGCGATCTGGTGGAACGGCTGCGCTCGGACGGCTTCGCCGGGCACGAGGTGCACGTCCTGCACGACCTCGTCCGACTGGACCAGGCGGGCATGGCGGTCGGGCCGACCTGCTCCGACGGTGGCCGGCGTACCGTCGCGCAGCGCCTCGCCGAGCTCTCCGAGCGGGTCGACGGGGTGCTCCCGCCGCTGTTGGCCCGGCACGCCCGCGCCGCGGTGACCGACTCCGCGACCGATCTGCTCGCGGTCGCCGACGACTACGCCGCCCTGGAGCTGACCGTGTACGCCGCCGAGGCCACCTCGCAGGCCGTCCAGCGGCTGCGCCGGCAGCACTCGGCGGCGGCCAACGACGCCCGGGAGCGGCTCGCCGGGCTGCTCGGGCGCTGTGACCTGATCCGGACGCCGGCGCTCCAGGCCGGCGCACCCGTGCTCACCGAGCGGGAGTGGCAGGTGGCCCGCCTCGCCGCGCACGGCGCCCCCAGCCGGGCCATCGCGGAACGGCTCTACCTCTCGGCGCGCACAGTGGAGAACCACCTTCAGCGGATCTACGCCAAGCTCGGCGTCACCGGCCGGGCCGAGTTGTGGGCGGCGTTGCGCTCGATCCCGGGCCACGACGGCGGCGATCCGAGCTGAACCTTAGGCTGGGGCGGTGAGCATCCACCGCCCCGCGCTGCTGACCGACCACTACGAGCTGACCATGGTCAGCGCGGCACTGAAGGACGGCACCGCCGACCGCCGGTGTGTCTTCGAGGTGTTCAGCCGCCGACTGCCGAGCGGCCGCCGGTACGGCGTGGTGGGCGGGACGGCCCGGCTGATCGAGCTGATCCGCGACTTCCGGTTCGACCCCACCGAGGTCGAGTTCCTGCTACGCACCGGGGTGGTCGACGAGACGGCGGCGGCGTGGCTCACCGACTACCGCTTCACCGGCGACATCGACGGGTACGCCGAGGGTGAGCTGTTCTTTCCCGGTTCGCCGATCCTCACCGTCTCCGGCGGATTCGCCGAGTGTGTGGTGCTGGAGACGCTGGCGCTGTCCGTGCTCAACCACGACAGCGCGGTGGCCGCGGCGGCGGCCCGGATGGTGACCGCGGCGCGGGGTCGGGCGCTGATCGAGATGGGGTCGCGGCGGGCGCACGAGGAGGCGGCGGTGGCCGCGGCGCGGGCCGCGTACCTGGCCGGTTTCCGGTTCACGTCGAACCTCGCCGCCGGTGCGCGCTACGGCATCCCGACGGCGGGCACGGCGGCGCACGCGTTCACCCTGCTGCACGACGACGAGCGGGCGGCGTTCGCCTCGCAGGTCGCCACGCTGGGCAAGGACACCACGCTGCTGGTCGACACGTACGACATCAGCCAGGGCATCCGCAACGCCATCGCGGTGGCCGGGCCGGAGCTGCGGGCGGTACGGATCGATTCCGGCGACCTCGCGGTGATCGCTCAGCAGTCCCGGGAGTTGCTCGACTCGCTGGGCGCCACCGAGACCAAGATCATCGTTTCCGGTGACCTCGACGAGTACGCGATCGCCGCGCTGGCCGCCGAACCGGTGGACATGTACGGCGCCGGCACGGCCGTGGTCACCGGCTCCGGGGCACCGACCGCCGGGCTGGTCTACAAGCTGGTCGAGGTCGAGGGGCGGCCGGTGGTGAAGCGCTCCGAGCAGAAGGCGACCATCGGCGGCCGGAAGGTCGCGGTTCGCCGGCACAAGCCGACCGGCACCGCCACCGAGGAGATCATCGTCCCGCAGGGTGTTCCGGACCGGCAGCCCAACGACCGCCTGCTCCAGCGGTCGTACGTGGTCGCCGGTGAGCCGGTGTCGCTGCCCACCCTCGACGAGTCACGGGAGCACCTGCGGGAGTGCCTGATCTCCATCCCGTGGGAGGGGCTGAAGCTCTCGGCCGGCGACCCGGCCGTGCCGGTCACCGTCGTACCCGCTGGCTGAGCCTTCCGCCGATCCGATCCCGAAGGGAAACCCCCGATGGCCAACGCGCTGATCATCGTGGACGTGCAGAACGACTTCTGCGAGGGCGGCTCGCTGGCCGTCGCCGGCGGCGCCGGGGTGGCCGCCGGCATCTCCCGGTTACTCGCCTCCGAGCCGGACCGGTGGACGCACGTGGTCGCCACCAAGGACTACCACGTCGACCCGGGTGCCCACTTCGGCGATCCGCCGGACTTCGTGGAGTCCTGGCCCCGGCACTGCGTGGTCGGCACCAGCGGTTCGGAATTCCACCCTGAACTGAACACCGGCCGGGTCGAGGCGATCTTTCACAAGGGCGAGCACGCGGCGGCGTACTCCGGTTTCGAGGGGCATGCCGACGACGGCGAGTGCCTGGCCGACTGGCTGCGCCGGCACGACGTGGACACCGTCGACCTGGTCGGCATCGCCACGGACCACTGCGTCCGGGCAACCGCGTTGGACGCCGCCCGGGAGGGCTTCGCCACCACCGTGCTGCTCGAGTTGACCGCCGCCGTCGCCCCGGCGACCACCGACGTGGCCCTGCGGGCGATGGAGGGCGCCGGGGTGGTCATGCACGGCCAGCCTGTGATCAGGGCCGCATGAGGCGGTAATTAATTGGTCATGGGGCCGCCGCCGGTCGAGGATGTCGCCGGAGGTACGGACCCACGTGAACATGAAGCCTTACCGGCGGGCGCTCGCCCTACCCGGCCTGCGGTCGCTGCTGGTGGTCGCCGTCCTCGCCCGCATCCCGCTCACCGCGACCGGGGTGACGCTGACCTTCCACGTGGTGCTCGATCTTGATCGGGGCTACGGGGCGGCCGGCCTGGTGGGTGCGGCCGTCACCGTGGGCGCGGCGATCGGCGGGCCACTGCTCGGCCGACTGGTGGACCGGCGTGGACTACGCCCGGTCCTGGTGCTCACCGGGATCGCCGAGGCGATCTTCTGGTCCACCGCGCCCACGCTGGCGTACCCCGTGCTCCTGCCGGCCGCGTTCGTGGCCGGCTCCCTGGCCCTGCCCATCTTCTCGGTGGTCCGTCAGTCGATCGCCGCGCTGGTCCCCGAGGACCAGCGCCGCCCGGCCTACGCACTGGACTCGATGTCGGTGGAACTGTCCTTCATGATCGGGCCGGCGTTGGCGGTGGCCCTGGTCACCGCGATCTCGGCGCAGACCACCATGTACCTGGTCGGTGGCGGCATCGTCGCCGCCGGGATCGCGCTGTGGCTGGTCAACCCGCCGGTCCGCGGCGCCGCCGAGCCCACCGGCCCACAGCGCCGGGTGCCGCGCCGCGAGTGGCTGACACCCCGACTGCTCGCCGTCCTGGCGCTCAGCGCCGCGGCGACCCTGGTGCTCGGCGGCACCGACGTGGCGGTGGTCGCCGTCCTGCGGGCCAGCGGCGAGGTCGGCTGGACCGGCGCGGTCCTGGCCATCTGGGCGGTCGCCTCGCTGGCCGGCGGTTTCGCCTACGGAGCGGTGCACCGCTCGTTCTCCCCGCTGGCACTGACCGCCGCGCTGGCCGTGTGCACCATTCCGGTCGGGCTGGGCGGCGCGCACTGGTGGTTGCTGTGCCTGGCGCTTATCCCGGCCGGCGCCCTCTGCGCGCCGACCATCGCGGCGGGCTCGGACGCGGTCAGCCGCCTTGTTCCGGCTCAGGTACGCGGTGAGGCGATGGGTCTGCACGGCTCCGCGGTCACCGTCGGCATCGCGGTCGGCGCGCCGCTCGCCGGCGCGGTGATCGACGCCAGCGCGCCGCTCTGGGGCTTCGTGGTGACCGGTGCGCTCGGTGCGCTGGTCACAGTGGTGGTGCTCCCGATCGAGCTGCGCCGCCGCCGCAACGCCGACGCGGCCACCCCACAGCCCGTCGAGGTCGACCTCACCCCCGCCGCCCGCTGACACCCCGCGGAGCTACCCGGCGCCACACCGGTTACCGACCACTGGCCCAGCCGGAGCAGGCCGGGGCAAGACGGACCCGGGCCGACCCGGGCAGCGCGGCCAGGCCCAGCCAGGCATACCTGCTGATGAGCCTGATGCCTGTGGGTCATCACGATGACTGGCAGGCATCAGGCTCATCAGGGACATAGTCCCGAGGCCAGCCGCGTCGAGCCAAGACCGCGCCTGGCCAGACCGGCCATGCCCGGGGAAAGCAGCCGCCGGCAAGCGGCGTGGAGCGGCCGACGACAAGACGCGGGGATCACGGTGGGCCGGACATGGCGACGGGGGGCGCGCCCCGTTTGCCGGGGGCGGCGCCCCGGGGAAAGGTGTGGGTTTGGGGGACAGCC
>NZ_JBEXHP010000001.1:0-96098 GCF_040607895.1 Micromonospora sp. NPDC005220 | reverse complement strand
GGCGTGGCGCGGCCCACCACAGGAGGGGGGTCGCGGGGGGGCCCGCAAAGGGCGCGCGCCGCCGCTCCCGGTGTCCCGGGGGCGGCGCCCGTCGTACTGCTGAGCTTGAGCGTCAGTGCCGGTCGACGTCGCTCGCGGTGTCCTCGCGGTAGCTGGCTCCGCCGTCCGACTCGCTGGTGAGCGGCTTGGCGCCACCCTCCGGCGGGCCGGCCAGGCTCTGGCCGCCGGCGGCCAGCTCCGGGAACTTCGCGTCGAACGCGGGCCGCTCGGAGCGGATGCGCGGCATCCGGTCGAAGTTGCGCAGCGGCGGCGGGCTGCTGGTCGCCCACTCCAGCGAGTTGCCGTGACCCCAGGGGTCGTTCACCTCGACCACCGGGCCGGTCTTGTACGACTTCCAGCAGTTGTAGATGAACGGCAGCGTCGAGATACCGGTGATGAACGCGCCGATCGTGGAGATCGTGTTCAGCGTGGTGAAGCCGTCGCTGGGCAGGTAGTCGGCGTACCGACGGGGCATGCCCTCGTTGCCGAGCCAGTGCTGCACCAGGAACGTGGTGTGGAAACCGATCATGGTGAGCCAGAAGTGCACCTTGCCCAGGCGCTCGTCGAGCATCCGGCCGAACATCTTCGGGAACCAGAAGTAGATGCCCGCGAAGACGGCGAACACGATGGTGCCGAAGAGCACGTAGTGGAAGTGCGCCACCACGAAGTACGAGTCCGACACGTGGAAGTCGATCGGCGGGCTGGCCAGCAGCACACCGGTGAGACCACCGAAGAGGAAGGTGACCAGGAAGCCGACCGCCCACAGCATGGGCGTCTCGAAGCTGATCTGGCCCCGCCACATGGTGCCGATCCAGTTGAAGAACTTCATACCGGTCGGCACGGCGATCAGGTAGCTCAGGAAGCTGAAGAACGGCAGCAGCACCTGGCCGGTGGCGAACATGTGGTGCGCCCAGACGCTCATGGAGAGCGCGGCGATCGCGACGGTCGCGGCGACCAGACCCTTGTAGCCGAAGATCGGCTTGCGGGAGAAGACCGGGATGACCTCGCTGATGATGCCGAAGAACGGCAACGCCACGATGTAGACCTCGGGGTGCCCGAAGAACCAGAACAGGTGCTGCCAGAGCATCGGCCCACCGGTTGCCGGGTCGTACACGTGCGCGCCGAGGATGCGGTCCGCGGCGAGCGCGAAGAGCGCGGCGGCCAGCAGCGGGAAGACCAGGATCACCAGGAGGCTGGTGACCAGGATGTTCCACGTGAAGATCGGCATCCGGAACATGGTCATGCCGGGCGCACGCAGGGTGAGCACCGTGGTGATCATGTTCACCGCGCCGAGGATCGTGCCCAGGCCGGAGATGGCCAGACCCATGATCCACATGTTGGCGCCGACGCCGGGCGAGTGCTCGACGCTGCTCAGCGGCGCGTACGCGAACCAGCCGAAGTCAGCGGCACCACCCGGGGTGATGAAACCGGCGGTCGCCATCGTCCCGCCGAACAGGTACAGCCAGTAGGCGAAGCTGTTCAGCCGGGGGAAGGAAACGTCGGGCGCGCCGATCTGGATCGGCACGATGTAGTTCGCGAAGGCGAACACGATCGGCGTCGCGAAGAACAGCAACATGATCGTGCCGTGCATGGTGAAGAGCTGGTTGTACTGCTCGGGCGACAGGAACTGCAGCCCGGGCCGAGCCAGCTCAGCCCGCATGACCAGGGCCATCAGGCCACCGATCATGAAGAACACGAACGCGGTGATCATGTACATGATCCCGATCTGCTTCGCGTCCGTGGTTCGCAGCAGCCGCGCGATGGCCGACCCCTTGACCGGCTCCCGGACCGGCCAGGGCCGGGTCACGACCGGCTTGGGTGCGACGGTGGTCACGAGTGGCCTCCGGTTCTCGGTTGTCCCGCTCGGCACACGCTGGTTATCGGCGGGCCGTCATCCGCAAGGAGGATAGTCCCCGGCAGGTCGCAACGCCGCGTGGGGTGGCGTGACACGATCTCCAACGGGGCTACAGCGGGCCGAGCAGGAGCCGGTAGTGCTCCCCGAAGATCCGGTCGCCGCGTCCGCGCAGCAGCGGGTCGCGCAGCGCCGGCGGCACGTCCCTGGTCCGGTTGCGGTCCCGGGTCCGGTCCCGCACCCATCGGGTACGCGGACGGCGACGACTTTCGTACGCCACGAGTGCCGCCTCCACGCTGTTGGCGGCGCGCAGCGACTCGGCCAGCACCACGGCGTCCTCCAACGCCATGGCCGCACCCTGCGACAGCGTCGGCGCGGTGGCGTGCGCGGCGTCACCGACCAGCAGGACGCGTCCCCGGTACCAGCGGCCCAGCTCCACCTCGTCGGTGATCCCGACGTGCACCTCGTCGAGCGCCGCCAACACCTCGGGCACCGGACCGCGGTAGTCGGCGAAGAGCTCCCGCAGCCGGGCCAGCGGATCGGCTGGTTCCTCGGTGCCGGCCTCGTCGGCGTAGAGGTGCAGCCGTCCGGCGCCGATCGGCACCATCAGGAACCCGGAGCGCTGGCCGAGCAGTGCGGTCCACTCGGTGACCGGTGGGCCGTCGCGCAGCACGGCCCGGTAGACCACCTGGCCGACCGGGCGCGGCGGCCCACCGAGCGCGGCCAGCGCACGGACCGAGGAGCGTGGCCCGTCGGCGCCGATGACCAGGTCGTACTCCGTGGTGGTGCCGTCGGTGAAGGTGACGCCGACAGCGCCCGGAAGCAGGTCCAGGGTGCGGACCTCGGCGCCGTGCCGGACGGCGCCGCCGGCACCGCTGAGCAGCACCCGGTGCAGGTCGGCCCGGGGTAGCGCCCGGCACTCGCCGACGCCGGCCCAGAGGGCGTCGAGGTCGACCTCGCAGAGCTGCACGCCCGCGGCGTCGAAGAACCGCTGCCGGTGGATCACCTGCCCGGTCGGCCGGACCGGGTCGTGCAGATCGAGCCGGTGCAGTGCGCGGGCGGCGTTGCCGGGCAGGTACAGGCCGGTCTCGGTGGACTCCCCCGGTGGCAGCCTGTCGGTGACGTCGGGCCGGAAGCCCGCCAGCCGCAGCGCCCGGGCCACGGCCAGGCCGGCGATGCCCGCGCCGACGACGAGGATGCGCAGGGGGGAGCCACCCATGGTGGTGTACGCCTCCGGAGGGGGAGCGGAACGCGTTGGAGGCAACACGCTACTCGGAGCTATTGACCCACACCAGGCCCAATCGGCCCGCCCACAGCCGCTCGTCGGCGACCGGCGCCGCTTGGCCGGCCGTCTGTGGCCAGCCGTCCGGCGGGCATGGCAATCCTCACAATTCACCAGTTCGCCGCGGGCGGTTGCGTACCAGTTTCAAGCATGTAAATGTGTCGTGGAGCGTGGGAGCGCTCCCGCACTGCCCCACCACATCCGGCGCCCGGCACGCGCCGAGTCAAGGAGTGTCATGAAACGTCAACTTCGGGCCCTGGCCGCCGCCGGGTTGCTGGTCGCCAGTTCGCTGGTGGCGGTGGCCTTCGGCGGCAACGCCTCCGCCGACACCCAGATCTGCGAACAGTACGGCTCGACCACCATCCAGGGCCGCTACGTGGTGCAGAACAACCGCTGGGGCACCACCGCCCAGCAGTGCATCAACGTCACCAGCAGCGGCTTCGAGATCACCACGCTGAACGGCAGCAGCCCCACCAACGGGGCACCCACCGCGTACCCCTCGGTGTTCTTCGGTTGTCACTACACCAACTGCTCCCCCGGGACGAACCTGCCGATCCAGGTGAGCCAGATCAGCAGCGCCACCAGCAGCATCTCCTACCGGTACGTCAGCGGCGCCACCTACAACGCGTCGTACGACATCTGGCTGGACCCGTCGCCCAAGCGGGACGGGGTGAACCAGATGGAGATCATGATCTGGCTCAACCGGCAGGGTCCGATCCAGCCCATCGGCTCGGTGGTCGGCACGACGAACCTGGCCGGCCGCACCTGGGAGGTCTGGCGGGGCAGCAACGGCTCCAACAACGTCATCTCGTACGTCGCGCCGTCGGCGATCTCCAGCCTGAACTTCAGCGTGCTGGACTTCATCAACGACACCCGTAACCGGGGCGCGATCACCAACTCCTGGTATCTGACCAGCATCCAGGCCGGTTTCGAGCCCTGGCAGGGCGGCGTCGGCCTGGCGGTGACCTCGTTCTCGGCCAACGTCAACGGTGGCGGTAACCCCACCACCCCGCCGCCGACCACCCCGCCGCCGAGCGGTGGCGCGGCCTGCGCGGTGAAGTACACGGCGAACTCGTGGAACAACGGCTTCACCGCCGACGTGCAGATCACCAACACCGGCTCCAGCGCGATCAACGGCTGGACGATGAACTACTCGCTACCCAGCGGGCAAACGGTTACCAACGCGTGGAACGCCACGGTCAGCCAGAGCGGGTCCGCGGTGACCGCCCGAAACGTGGGTCACAACGGATCCATCGCACCCGAAGGCACGGCCAGCTTCGGCTACCAGGGCACTCTGAGCGGGTCGTACTCGTCGCCGACCAGCTTCTCGCTCAACGGGGCAACCTGTTCGCGTAACTGACCTGCTTTCTGTCGCCGGACAGGGGCGTGACCTTCGCGGTCACACCCCTGTTCTGTTGCTTGCCCTACCTGGAGGAAACGTCACCGGCTTCGGCGAACTCACGGATGAACGCCAGCATCCGGTCGATCATCCGCAGCTGCGCACCACCTGGTCGCCGTCGCCGGCCGACATGGAGCATCGAGGAATCGTTCCAAACCACCAAGACCGGCCTCGGCCTGGACCAGCACCAACACCGCCGCTGGCGGGCCTGGCACCGCTGGACCACCCTCGTCATCGCCGCTCACGCGTTCCTCGCCGCCGCCGCAGCAGCCAGCACCGCCAGCCCGGACGGCCTGATCCCGATCACCGTCAACGAACTCCGCCGTCTGTTCCACGCCCTGATCATCGAACCCACCCGACGCGTCGGCGACGTCATCGCCTGGTCCATCTTCCGCCGGCGGCATCAAGCCGAAGCCAAGATCAGCCACTACGCCCGACAAGCCCTGACGGAACCCTGAAAATGATCTCCTGCTGGAGTACTAACTAACTCACATTCGGGTTCGCACCTGAGCAGCATCACCAACGGCATGTGGGGGCGTGACCTCCTCGTCACGCCCCCATACACCTGCGGCAGCCCGCCTCGTCAACAATCGTCCGAGGAGGATTTCGGAAGGCTGCGGCGCATTCCTTTAACTCATCTCACCACATCAATCGCGATACCGTAATCGCGTCGCAAATCCTCGGCGAGCTGCGGCCCCGCATATCTAACGACTCCACGAAGCCACCACTCACTCTCGGGAAACTTCGGAAAGGCATCCGGGATTAGAATTGCGCGGAATTCTTCGTCTGCCGCCAGAACGGCCCTACGCACAGAATTCATTTGCGGAAAGGGCGCAAGCTCCTCAGCATTCAGAACTTTCTCTAGATCCCCTCGCGCCGTGAGCCCGTTGAAGTAGTCCTCCGCAGCATTGCCTTGAAAGCCCCTAACGCAGCTGGCCACCAAATCGGACCACTGGCCCACGAGCGCCCTCGGCTCATAGTTCCTCCAGCGCCCACAGCTTTTTACGAATTGGGAAAACACCTCAACAAAGGCGGCGTCGTTCAGGTTCATCGATTCGCCTCACCCTCAAAGTACCGTGATGGGTTGTCCGGCCGGAAGTAGTTGGTGATTCGGTTTCCCTCACGCATTCCAATCCTCCCCTTTGTATCCAACCGGATCACAGTGCTTACGCCGTCCAGAGTGCGTACGGTTTCCCTGGCGCCAGCCGGGCACGCATCACTGCACATCAGACTCTTCGCATCATCCACGTACTGCTCGAAGCCGCCGTCATAGTCGTACTCCGGCATGTCCGGACCCTCCGGCTTCCCATCCCCGAGCACATGCTTGTCGTATTTGATGTCAGCAATTCCCGGGCCGAAGTCGCAGTTGTGAACGAGCACCGGCGTCCGGCCCGCGAGCACGTAGTACGTGTGGATTGATTGTACGGTGAGGTTGTACCGAACCGCCGAACTCTCGTAGGAGCGAAGGGCGGCAACCTTGGCGACGTCGCCATTACTCGTCCCGAGAAGCTCCCCGACCCGAAGGTTGCCCGCATCCACCCAGGTGCGACGATCCGCGCTCCAGAACGGGTGATGTTGGGTGGTCTGCAAGGGGACCGCATCAGCGTTGGGGACCTTCAGGGTCAGGTCCGTCAGGTAGACGTCCAGGTTGATGTGTGTGGCTACGACCGCACGTATCGAGGTCTTCCCGCTCTGTGGATCGCGGGCAACCACCCTGTCCCCTGTTTTGATCTCCTCGATCGGACGCCTGGAACCGTCCGCCATCAGGACCAGGGTGCCGGGCGCGAAACTGTCCAGGCAGCCCTTGCTGGCCTTGAAGAAGCTCTTCGCGCCATCGACCAGGTCGCCCAGGAGGCCCTTGGCTCTGCTGACGAGGTTGGCGAACTTCTCCCACTTCCATGGCGCCCCGTACCTCGCGGCGAGCTTGCCGATCGCGCCGCCGATGGCTGCGCTGGCGATGTTGACGGCGGTGCTGATACAGCCACCCATGTCGCCCTTGAGGACGCAGTCCAGGGCGTCGGTGATGCCCAACTCATCCATCATGATCTTGGCGAGAGCCTTGGCCGCGTTCAGGAGCTTCTGCTTCGCACGCGCAATGCGCGCCTGGCGTTCCTTCTCGGCTGCGGCGGCAGCCGCCCGAGCCTTGTCCTCCTCGCTGGCCCGGGGGTTGTTCCAGGCATTCTTGGTCGGCTCGTCCGGGTCGTACGCGCCCGAGCAGCCGCCACAACCGTCGTTGTGTCCCTTGACCTCGTGGTAGTTGCCGTACATGTCCTCGTAGTCGGCACCGGGACCGCAGGCGTCGTCGGAGCACGACTTGAGGCCGTCGGGGTCGGAGTACGAGATCGGGTTGTTGTTCGCGTACGCGTACCCGTGCATCTGCTGCGGGTCGTTGACGTCGATGATCGGGTCGACGGAGATGAATCGACCGGTGACCGGGTCGTACTCGCGAGCACCGATGTTCACCAGGCCGGTGGTGGAGTCCTGGTTTCCGTTGACGAAACCCTTCTCCGTCGGCCATTGCCCCGGTGTTGGCGGCGTGCCGCGGCTCTCACCGAACGGCGTGCTCCGCCGGTGGACGATCCCACCGTTCTCGTCGACAGTCGCCTGGCCCGTGCCATGGTGGTCCGACGCTACGTAGTGCAGGCCGTTGATCTTGCGAACGATCGTGCCGCCACCTGGCAGGGGGTAGTAGCGCGTACCGTCGGTCGCCCTGGTCGCGTGATTGAGCCGGATCTCCATCCCAGGCAGGTAGAGAGTCGTCGACGTCGGCTCCTTGCGCAGCATCCGCGAGCCGTCGACGTCGTACGCGAAACTGGTCTTCTTGCCCGTGGCGTCGGTGACGGACTCGAGGTTGCCCTCGGCGTCCCACTTCAGGGTCTGGTCCTCGCCGACCTTCGTTCGACGCGTCGTGTTGCCCGCGGCGTCGTAGCCGTACTCGTGCAGCTTCGACCCCGCCGACGTCGTCTCGGTCATCGACTGGAGGGTGTGCGGCTGCGGCTGGCCCGCGGCCGGGTAGGTGTAGGCGCGCTCCTTGATCGAGGTGCCGTTCGCGGCGAACTGCGACTCGGTCTTGCGGTTGCCCACCACGTCGAAGGTGTAGGCGTGGTGATACGGAGCCACCCCACCCACACCCGTCGTCGACGGTCCTCCCGCGCACGGGTCGGTGGCGGTGCTCGCCGACGTCCAGGCCCGATCCATGCGGCGCAGGTAGTCGTAGGTGAAGCACTGCACGTCCCGGGTACCGGAGGGCGTGTCGGCGATCTGGGTGATGTTGCCGGACGCGTCGTAGGTGTACTGGGCGTCGATGTCGATGACTGGGGCGCTGCTGCGGTCCAACCGCTGTGTTGTCAGGCGCTTGGAGCCCTGCTCGTACCCATAGGTCGACCACACCTTGTTGTTGCCGAGCTTTGCCTCGGTCTGTTTGACCTCGCTGGTGGCCGAATAGTCGACGTCCGTCAGGTACGGCACTTGACCCTCGGTCGCGGTCAACCGCTCCAGACTGTCGTACGTGTAGGCGATGCTCTCGATCGGCAGTCCGCCACCGCCGGACATGCCCGTCGCTCGCACGGTGCCGTCCTGGTTGTACTCGGTCGCGAAGCTGTACATCCCGGCGAGTTCGGTGCCGGCATGCGGAGGCACCTGGTAATCGGTGTTGTGCGGCCGGTAGAACTCGTCGTAGCCGGTGTAGTACGTGGCGTACTCGGCCCCGTCGATCCATCGGCTCGTCATGGACAGCGTCCCGAGCTTCTGGAAGTCGTACAACCAGCTACTGAGGAGCGTGCCGGTCTCGGCGGTCCCCTTGTAGGTGGCGGTCGTCCGACCGATCGCGTCGTAGGTGGTGCTGATCGTCTGCTGCACACCATTGGTGGTGCTGGTGAGCCGGTCCAGCTTGTCGTAGGTCATCGTCGACGTACCCGCATCCGGGTCGATCGACTTGACCTTGCGGCCGAGCTGGTCGTACTCGTGCTTCCAGACGTTGCCGGCGGGGTCGGTGACCGTCGCGAGCTGGCCGGAGCGGTTGTAGGTGTAGGCCGTCTTGTCGGAAGCCCCCGACGGTTCAGCACCCTTGTACTGCAGCAGCTGAGTCGTCTGCCCGATGGCGTTGGAGATCGTCGTGGTGGGGGTGCCACCCTGCGGCGGGTCGACCGAAACGCGGTCGCCGCCGTACGTGGTGCTGGTACGCCACTTCTCGTTACCCGCTACCGCGAAGATCTCCGCCTTGACCCGGTCGGCACCGTCGTAGACGTAGAGCGTCTGACCATCGACCTCGCCGTCGCTGGCAGGGAAGATGGCGTCCGCCGGGGCACCGGCCGCGTTGTAGGTCGCGTAGGTCTTGGCGAGGTTTCCGGTCGGGGTGTAGAAGGTGTCCGCGATCATCCGGGTGCCGTTCGGCCCCTCGGTCTGCACCTGACGCGGACGCAACAGACCGTCGTGCAGCTTGTACTCGACGCTGTACGAGCCGTCGTTCTGCCGCTTCTCGGTCTTGACCGCGACCGGCTTGTCGGTGCGGATCAGGTAGCTGTACTTGATGCTCGGGCTCAGGCCCGTCGCACCGGTACGGTCCGGCATCCACACCTTGGTCAGCCGGCCCAGCGAGTCGTACTCCAACTGGCTGACCAGTTTGTTCGGGTCAGTCTGCTTGACCGGGCTACCCCAGGCCGGGGTGTACTCGGTGGTGGTGACATGGCCGAGCGGGTTGGTCTCGACCACCTTGGTGGTGAGGCCGTTCGTCTCGGTGTACGCGGTGGTGGTCGTCTTCTCCATCGCGTCGGTCGCGGTAAGCGGCCGACCGTACGAGTCGAAGGTCCCCGACGCGGCGGTGATGTAGGTGGCCGTGGTGCCGTTGTGGCTCGCCAGCCGCTCCGAAGACGTCGGGTTGCCCACCGTCGGCGCCACCCCGAAGGCCTTGCCGTCGTAGAGGGTCCGGGTGTCGGAGATGACCTGGGTCTTGCGATCCGGGGTCACCGAGCAGGCCACCGAAACGGACTCGGTCCGCGCCACCAGGTTGTACAGGTAGGCGCTGGCGTTGTCGGCGTAGGTGGTGCGGTTGCAGGCTTCGTCGCCGGTGACGTCGACGTCGCCGAGGTTCTCCGTCTGGGTGACCCGGCCGAATGTCGTTTCGAAATTCGAGACGTTCTTGGTCTCCCGCCAGCCGCCAGCGGCGAGTGCGACGAAGTTCCGCGTCACCGAGGTGTTGGTGAACCAGGCCTTCTTGGCGCCCCAGCTGTGCGATTCGGTGGCGGTGTTGTGCCGCCACGGCGTGGCGATGCTGCGGCTGACCTCGGAAGCGCCGTCGTAGACGGTGCTCTCCAACTGGTGGCCGGAGAACTCGTCGTAGTCGACGTGCTCGACGCCGGCGGAGTCCTTCACCCGGATGTCCCGGGTGTCGGTACTGTTCGGCATCTTGTCGCCGTGCATGCCACGCAGGTAGCGGTACTCGGTCTTGGTGGTCTGGGTCTGACCGTTGCCGACAGTGACGACGACCTTGCCGTAGCCCCGCCACTCACTCCAGGTGAGATCCTTCGGGTCGGAGATCCCGTCAGGCTCGGACTTCCGCCAGGCGGCACCGTCCTGGTAGTCGTACCTGGTGACCATGTCCGGCGCGCCACCGGTCCGATCGGTCTCGACGACAGCGGCGACCACGTACTTGAAGAACCAGTCCGTGATGGGATCGCCACTGCCGTACGGGTTCCACTTGACCGGGTAACACCGCTTGGTGCTGTTGCCCTCGGTCGGCAGCGTGCTTTTGGTGCAGTCCGGGGTCGCGTAGTTGACGTCGATCTGGGCGCCGGTGTCGGTCCAGACAGCCGCGAGTCGAGGCCGGACCAGCGGACCGATGTTGTCGTCGTCCCGGTCGACCCGGTTCGACAACTGGAGGTTGCCCAGTTCCACTGACGGCATGGCAATGTCCGTGCCGTACAGACCGGTGTGGGTGATCTTGTGCAGCCAGAGGGTGCGGGACCCGTCACCGTTGTCGAGGAGCTGGTGGTCGAGCTTCCAGGTGTCGACCGGTTCCCAGCCGCTGCCCTGACGAATTTCGGTGGTGATGTCGGTCAACCGGGCCCGGGTCCAGAACGTGGGGGTGATCTGGTCCAGCTTGCACTTGGTGTCTTTGTTGCAGTTGCGGTCGAAGGGGACGTCCGGCCAGTACGGCGCGGTGGTCGTGTTCAGATCCTGCGGGTCGCAGTCGATGGACCCGGTCGCGAGGCACCGCTCCTTGACGTCGAACCGCACCCGCGCCGGAGCGTTGGTGGTGTAGACCGCGTTGTGCCGCTGCCCGTAGTCGATCCGCTTGAGGTAACCGCCGCGCTGGTACGGCACACCGTTGGCATCGGTGTTCTTGCCCCGGGCGTAGTAGTTCGTCTCGGGCGTGTAGAAGTACGAGCTGACGTTGCCGTAGCGGTCCTTGACGTAGTCGAGGCTCCACCGCCACGCCTGGTTGCAGTGCGAGGCAGCGAAGCCGCCAGACGTGCTGTTGCACGGCTCGTTGGCGTCGTCGCCGTAGACCGGCAGGGTCCACGTCGACCCGGTGACCTCCTTGTTGGTGGTCCAGCCCGGAAGCTTGTTCAGGCCGAAGAAGTACTCCGTGCCGTCGGTCGTGGTGACCTTCCAGTGCTCACCGTCGTTGTCGCCGTTGTCCGCCCCGGTGAACCGCTCCACCTTCGAGCCGTCATCGGTGGCGAACTTCCAGGTGCTGCCGCTCTTGACCAGCTCGGTGGACTTGCCGTTGAGCAGGATGGTGGCGTTGTCGTACGCCCAGCACTGGTCGGCGTACTGGTCGTGCCCGTCCTCGGCGCAGGACTTGTAGCGGCGTTCGATGTGCCCCGGCTCGTAGTTGAAGCCCTCACCCAACCAGGAGCCCTGGTTGTTGGTCGTGGCGGTGCGACCGTCGACAGACTGCGAGGAGTACGCGAGGGTGATGCCCGGAGCGCCGCCACCCGGAACCGGGGGCGTCCGCATCGGGTAGCTCCAGGAGAACCCGCCGGTGGACGGTGCCACCGACCACTTCGACGAGGGTGCGAGCTTCGTCGCCCCGTAGTCGCCCTGCGAGGAGGATTCGGCCGCGGCCAGCGCGAAGGTCGAACCCGTCGCCGCCGCGCTGACCGTGGCGAAGAGCGTGCGGGACTCGCCGTCGTTGACGGTCGGGACGGGCTCGGCCGCACAGCCGGCCTTCCCCGGCGTGGTCAACGCACACTCCGGCAGCTTCACCAGCTTCAGCCGCGAACCGAAGTCGCCGCCGAAAGCACCGGCCAGTCCGTCGTAGTTGACGCCCAGTTGGACGTCGCCGGCACCTTGCTGACCGTCGGCACGATTCACCCGGACCAGCGGGCCGTCGACCCTGGCCCGCTCGGAGGCAGCGCGGTCGAGCACCTCGACGCGTACCTTGCTCGGAACGGAAGCCTGCGGAGCGCCCGCCTTCCGCGCTGGGCTTGCCGCGGCCGACACCGACACCGCGAGGCCGCCGGCCTGGCCGGTCGCGGCCGGCGATGGAGCAGCGGTACGCGCGCCAGCCTGCTCTTGCGCGCCGGCTGGCGGAACGGGCACCGCGATCTCGGTAGCTCCCGCCGCAGGCCAGGTGACCTTGGCCGGAGTGGTCGTGGCGGGAGCCGCGCCCGGGTTGGCCTTACGAGGCTTCACGCCGAGCGGCGCGCGGTTCGGCACGGTCTTGCCGACGTCGGTCGCCGTCGGACGTTTGCGTTCGGCGGCAGCCGACGCGGGGGCGTTGACGACCTGGATGAAGCTTGCGCTCATCACGATGGTCATCGCCCAGGACACTGGTCGCACTATCCGGCGCTGCAAAGCGCCGGACGTGCCCAGAAGTCGGGAGAACATCCACCCTCCCCAGGGTTGGTTGGACAGAGGCAGGAGGCATCGGGGCCGCCCCGGAAGGGACGGCCCCGACTCTGGTCGTGTCAGAGGTTGGGCTGCTCGAAGGTCAGGCTGAGCCGATCGATCTTGACCTTGTCTGCCGTGCCGTTGTAGATGCGGATGTCGTCGATCGCCCCGGACAGGTTCTCTTTCTCGACGCCACCACCGAGCGTGCGGCCGAACTGCACGTTGCGGAGAGCGGGCAAAGGCTTGTCCAACTGGAGCCCCAGGGCCTGGCCGTTGAGATAGAACAACAGCTCACGGGTGTACCCGTTGTAGACCAGTGCGACGTGGTCGCCCTTGGGAGTTATTGACGGGGAGTTGTCGAATTGGGCCGACTGTGTGATTCCGGCAGCGGCCATCTCCCAACGCCCCTCAGTGTTGCCCCGAAGGACCACGACGCTGTTGTTGGTGGCGTCCTGGATGGAAATCGCCGTCATCGGGTGGCCCTGGGACCCACTGGTGAATCGAACCCGAGCGGAGATGGTGAAACTTCCTGCCGGGTCGACGACCGGGGTGATCGTCTCGGCGTACTCACCGGCCTTGCCGGCGAACTGTAGGTACCCGGCACCCATTAGAGAAGTGAACGGGTTGGTGGTCCGAATGAGATTGCTCGGCTTTCCAAGTCGAAGCGCCTCACCGCCGGCATCGTAGTTCGGGCTCAACCCCGAGGTCTCGGTGCTCAGCTGCCAGTAGCCCTTACGATCCAGCTTGTGCTTCTCCAGGCCAGCCACGTCCTCGCTGACGACCGGACGGTCGAACACGGAGACGTCCGCCATAGCGCCCTTGAAGAAATCGGAGTATCCACCGCCCTTGTAGGTGTGGCGGCCGAACTGGAGGGCGCCCCGGGCCTGGACCAGCGAGCGCCGGTCCTTGACCACCGGAGCACCCGTACCGACCTGCAACGAGATCTTCTTGTTCGGGGCATCGAAGACGGCCGTCACAAAGGTCCAGGCGGTGGTCGCCGGACCGGCGTTCACCCTCCACTCACCCAGGTTGATGACATCGTTCGTGGGCATCCGGAAGAACCAGTTGCCCTGCTCCACACCCAGGCTGAAGCCCGGTTCACCGGTGGCATCCTGGCTGACGGCCACCTGTCGTCGACTGGGGTCGTCCACCCGGAACCAGCCGGTGAGGGAGAAGCTCTGGCCGGTGTTCGTCACCACCGATTTCTCGGTGACGAGGTAGGCGTTGGACGTGCCGTCGAACGTGGCGGCGGTGTCCCACGCGCCGAGGGACCCCGGCACTCCGAACGTGACGCCGGTACCGATCGTGGCGTCGTGCGAGCCCATCTGGTCGTTGGCCTTCTTGGCGGCGGCGATGTCCGACAGCGGCCACTGCGCGACAGGTGGACGCTTACCCACCCGGAAGGTGCAGGTGGCGATGGTGCTGGACCGCTTCGCCATGTCGATCGCCTTCACGAAGAGCTGACGCGGCCCCTCCTTGTCCGGCGTCCACTTGATCGTCACGGGGCCACCGTTGGTGGTCGGCTTGACCGACACCGTGGCGCTGTCGTTGAAGCTGTACTGGTATTCCACGACGTCGGTGGCTGCCGAGTCGAAGGTGAAACTGCCCTGGACGCCGATCGAGCCGCGCCACTGGTCGTCGTCGAGACAATCGGCAGTGGTATCAGCCGCATCGTCGGGCAGATACTCCGGCGAGTCCACGTCCGGGGCGCTCGGGCTGGTCTTGTCGTAGTAGAACTGGCAGACGTTACGCGAGCCGTCGGAACTCCAGGGCCCCCAACTCACCCCGTCACTCGCACGGACCTCCCACGAGATCGGCACGTCCTGCGCGATGTCGGTCGGCACGTAGTAGCTGAAGAGCGAGCCGCTGGCCTTCAACGGAGTCGTGTAGCTGCGGGTCTGCGGGCTTCCGCCGGCGGGCGTCCAGGTGACCTTGAACTCGGCCTTGACCTGCTCGGTGTGCGCGGACGAGTGGTCGGGGTCCCGCAGGATGGCGTTGAGCCGCGGCGGAACGTCCGTGTAGGGCGCGGTCGTGCCGTAGACGCAGCCGCCACCGGGCGACATCGTCAGCTCCGACAGGTTCGGGATCACCGGGGCGCGGTTGTAGCGAACGGAGAGCACACCGTTGTCGCAGAACCGCTTCGTGTGGCTGGAGTCGCTCTCGTTCACCGACCGGAGGCCGAGCGTGACATTGCTCCAGCCCTTGTTCACCGCCTGCTGGACCGCCGCCTTGGCTTCCCACTCGGTGTTCTGGTTCGTCGTGGTACAGCTCGCTTGCACCTTGGTCGGCGAGTTGTTGGCCAGGTGTGTGGCACCCGACCAACCGGAACCGCCGGGCTGGTTGCCCCAGTTCGTGGTGGACTTGATCCCGGACGGCATCAGGTAGAGAGCGGCCGCGTGCGCGGTGCTGTTGTAGACGTGCTGCAGGGTCACGCGGAACTTGGCTTCGAGGATCGTCTTGCCGGCGTACGGCGTGGCCAACTGGTAGAAAATGCGCTTGACCTTGGAGTTGTTGCAGGAGCTCGGGCAGAGTCCGATGCGCTCGTGTCGCTTGGTGTCGAACTTCCAGTACTCCTCGGACGGATAGCCGCTGTCGACCATCGCCCAGGCGCTGTTGGTGCTGCTCTGCCAGACCGGGTCCACGTACACCGGGTAGGTCGTGTCCGGGTTGGTGAGCATCGCCGCGTCCGGGGCAAGGCTCAGGGTGCCCGCGGTGTAGTCGAGACCCACCTGCCCGACCCGCGAGTCCTCGCCGGGACCCCGTGCCGAGGCGACGTTCGGATCGGCGGGATCGGCGGTAGCGGCGGAGCTGCGCTGGGCGGCGCTGACGCCCTCCTGGTTACCGCTGTCCCACATGGTCGGCGCGTCCGCCTCCATCACCGGGTTGCCGGTGGCCGGGTCGAAAGCGACGACACCGCCCTCGGCGGTCTCCTCGATGTCGAGTCCCACACCGGTGACCCCCAGCCTGAGGTCCCGCAGCTCGGGCAGGTTCGCCGCTTCGGGCGTCTTCAACACGAGAACGTGGGAGAAGCCCTCGACCGTGACGTTGGCGACCAGGTCGACGTCCGGGAAGACCTCCGGGTAGGTGACCTGGTCGCCGCTGATCGTCGGGGCGGGCAGGGCGTGGGGCCAGGTGAGCGTCATGACCCGGAAGTCGCGCTGGACCACCATGAGGGGCGTGGTGCCTCCACCGGACAGACGCATGTCGAGCAGCGCCGCGGCCGGGGTGATCGTCCCGTCCGCCTGGGCTACCAATGCCGCGTCGGCAGGCACCCACGTGTCGCCCCGAATGACCCGGACCGCCTGGTTGTACTCATTGGCGATGAGCGTCCCGTCCGGCTGGGCGAAGACGTCCCGGTACTCGCCGCGTTGGGCGAGCACCTCGACGGGCTGGTTCAGTTCCGCCGCCGCGATCAGTGCCTCGGCTTCGGTGTCGCGGACCGGGTCGGTCTCGACCGCGGCCACCGGGGCGGTCGGCGGAGCGGGCTCGGGAGCGGCCACGTAGGCGGTGCCGGCCAGTAGGCCGGCGAGGCCCACCGTGAGGCCGACCGTGAAGAGCCGACCCCGCTTTCTCGTACGACGGATCACCGTCAGGTCCTCCCCCGTTGAACTGCGCCAATTCAAGTTCTTCATCAGTTGACCGCCGCCCCGAACGTGCTCACGTTGGCCGGGAAGCCGTTCACGCCGGGCTGCCAGGTTTGAGTGGGCGTTGTCGCTCCGCCGGCCAGGCTCGACCAGTTGAAGCCGTAGACGGCGTCCGTCCCGTACGGGGTCGCCACCAGCAGCCGCGTGGAAGTGGCACCGAGCGAGGTACCGAGGATCTCACTCGTCCGGACATTGCCTGGAATGCTCGACCCGCCGCGTTCGAGCGTGACCGGCGTGCCGATCGGGTCGGCCAGCGCACGGAAGATCCTTACCCGGCCGGAGTCGACGGTGTCAGTACCGGCGTCTTCGCCCGGCACACCGACCGCGAGGAACATCGTCGAGTTGGTGCCCTCGCTGGCCGGAGCGGTGTTCACCACCAGCACCTTCTCGCCGAGATAGTCACCGTCCTCGGAGGCGTACGTGATCGCCGGCAGTTCGGCGAAGGTATTGCTGGACTTCACGTGGAAGCGGTGCACCATACCGGCGTCGGGCGCTGGGGTGCCGGTCGCTGCCACGGTGATGTCCTCACCGGGCACACCAACGACCACGAGCGAGTCTTGGGTGCCCTCCGCTGACCCGACGGGGCGGTACGGCGCGATGGCGACCGACTTACCGAAGTTGTCGTTGGCCTCGGAGACGTTCGAGACGGACGTCGCGTCCTGGTTGAGCTCGGCGGCGAGCGTCGGCAGCCCACTGGTCAGCACGTGACTGAAGACGTTCACCGCTCCGGCGAAGACCTCGGTGTCGATCGCCTCGCCCGGTGAGCCGACGGCCCAGTGGTACTTGGATGCCGCCACCGCGTACCCGGTCCGGTCGTCGATCTCGGCTGCTCCGGGGATGCCGGCGCCTTGGCTGAGCGCGACGTTCACGTTCCCCCGGATGTAGTGGACGATGCCGGTGACCGGGGAGGCGAGCGACTCACCGGGTGCGCCGATGACCAGGTACGGCTGCCCACTGGCCGTCTGGCTGCCGGCTACCGCGTAGCCGAACCAGTCGTGGGCCTCGGCGGCGTCTGGCACGTTCGTGACGTCCTGGTGGTAGACCAGCGTGTCGGGTCCCTTGGCCAGCCCGGCCGGTGAGCCGAGCAGGACGAGTACGACGCCGGCATCCTGGAGGCCACTGACGTCCTGGAAGGGAACCCCGACCGCGAGGTCGGTGCATCCGTCGTTGTTGGCGTCGTACGCGGAAATAGAGGTGCCGAAGCGGTCGCCCGGCTCGGGCGCACCGGGCACCTTGGACACTCCCTCAGCCAGGGTGTGCACGGTGGCGCCGCCGCCGTAGCTGACGTGCAGCTGCCCGGCGCGGATCTGACCGTTGACCGTGGCCTCGGGGTCGGCGATCGCGACATCCGCGACACCGTCACCGTTGAAGTCGCTCTCCGTGCCGCCGACGCAGCCGGTCACTGGCGCGACGGTGGTGTAGACCTGCATCTCGCAGAACGAGGACCAGGTGTCGCTGCCGCTCACGCCGTCGGATGCCTTGACTCGCCAGCGGTAGATGCCGCCGTCGACGAAGGCGCCGGCCGGTACCGTGGCCGCGGCGGTGGCCCCGTTGGCGACGTTGGTGTAGGTGGCTGACCCGATCGGCGTGTCGGCGTTCATCGCCCACCACTCGAACGCGACCGTCATGGCTGTCGCATCCGCGTCGGAGACGGTGGCCTTGAGCTGCGGCGTCACCGTGTTGACAGTGGGTCGGGCGGAGCCGGTCACGCAGCTGGTTGCCGGCACTGTCGCCCGTGCGGTCACCGTCGGGTACGAGTTGTAGGTGACGCTTGCCTTCGGCACTTCGGCGGTGCCGGAGTAGTTGCGGGAGCGGAACTGTTTGAACGACGTCGAGTCGGTCTCGTCGGTCGCTCGCAGACCCATGTCCGCGCGGGTGTCGCCCGCGTTGGCCGCCCGCTGGAAGAAGCTGGTGGCGGTGACGCCGACCCAGTTGTCGTCACACGACGGGTCGAAGCCGGCCGACGCCGTGGTAACCCTCTCCTGGTGGTTCCAGGCGGGTTGGTTGCTCCACACGACACCGTCGGAGATCGCGTCCGTCGTCCAGAGTTCCCAGGAACGCCCGGCACACTGCACCGACCACCAGTTCCACAGCGAGATGGTCGCTGTGTTGATCTGCTTGCCGACCAGCGCGGTGGTGTCCCACCGGGCGAGCGTCCGGGTGATCGGGCCGGTCGGGCCGAGCTTTCCGAGCCGCAGGTCTGGCTCGCCGCCACGGTCGACGCTCTCGTTGGCCTGGACGAAGGTGTCGAACGTGGTGGAGAGTGGGTTGATCTGCGGGTCGATGCTGATGGGGTACTGCCGCTCCGGCGCCTTGAGCCACTTCTGGTCCGGAGTGAGGGTCAGTGCGATGCCACTCCCCGCAGCGGTCTTGGCGACCTTGGTGACGGTGGAGGTGACCGGCACCTTGTTGACGGGTGCGCCCTGGGCGTCGACCCGCGCGTCCCACATCAGCAGGGCCGGGGTCGTCGCGATGGCGCGGCCCGTCGCGTCCCTGATGGTGGTGTCACCGCCCACGCCGCGCTGGGTGTCGGCGACATTGCGGCCGGTCAGCGGCAGCGTCAGCGTCGCGACCCGGCTCAGGGCGGCGGGGCTCTTGACCACGAACAGGGTTTCGAGGCCGCTCCGGCTCGCTCGTACGACGAGGTCGACGTCGGGCAGGGCGTTCACATAGGTCGCCCGGTCCTCGCGCAGTTGCGGCTCCGGCAACGCTCCAGCCCAGTTGACCGCCACCCGGTCGTCGCCCTTGCCCACGGCTGCCAGCTCGTGGGTGCCGTCCGGTTGCGGACCGGAGATCGACAGGTCGTGGGGGTGTGCCGCCGGACGGACGCTGCCGTCGGCGTTCCGGTGGAGGGTCAGGTCGATCGGAACCCAGTCGCCATCGCGGCGGACCCGGCTCGGCCCGAGAGACAGCTCCGCCCGGAACTGCCCGTCGGGCAGGGCGAACACCTCGGTGGTCTCGGAGGTGAGGCTCTTGACCTGCACCGGTTTGCCGGTCTTTCGGGCGGTCCGTGAGGACACCGCCTCGTCGGACCTGTTTTCCACGCCACCCGTTACGCCATCAGGCCCGGCGGCGAAATACTCCGCCGGTTCGCCCGATATACCCGCCAATGCGACCGCCGTCAGCACAGCGACACCTGCCGCAAGGCATGAACGAACGGTGGCAGTCTTTCGACCTGCCACGAAACCTCCCCCGTGTGTTTTCAGATATCGATCGGGACTGTAGGGATGAGTCCGCTCTACGCACAAGTAGCGTCACAAACAGTAAGGAGGAAGCGGTCAATTGGTACGTTCTGCCGTCATCAGTCACGCAGTGGAATCTTGCCTGCTCAGAGCGGATTGGCGGGGGTGGTCCGCGAACCCCGGACGACCCTCTCTGCGCCAGGAATTCCGGCAGTGATAACCAGCGGAAGAGCAGGACTCACAGTGCAGCTAGCCGAGCATTTTTCCCATGTTCGGGCTACGTGATCGTGCTTACCGGTTGCCACGTCGGAAATGGCAGCAAGAAGCGCCAGGCGAGGCTCGGATCCCGGCATCAATTCAATGGATCGCGGGGACGCGCACCCGGTCCGGCCATTGAGTGCGCCAACCCGCGACACCTACTCCCACCTGCCAGGATGCTGTCCAAATGCCGCAGTCCGGCCCAAGGACGTCGCGAGTTAAGTACACCCGGAAACAGCGTCACCTGGAGACTGCGGACGCACCCCAGGAATTCTCGGACAGCATTTCCTTGTCGTGCTGCATGCACTTGCCGTCAGCCGCCTCACGATCAACTCGGGTTTCGGGAAGTCGGGGCATCCCGCTGACGGGGATACCCCGACCTTGCCGGAGCCGAGTCGATAGGCAGGGTCAGGCCCGGGTGAGGCGTACGGCGTCGGCGATGACCAGACCGGCGGCGTTGCTCCACCGGCTCACGCCCACCCGGTTGGCGTCACCCGCCGGCAGCGTGAACGTGCCGAGCGCCCGCCACTGCCCGCCGGTCACCCGCTGGTCGACCAGGACCGTCCGGTTACCGGTGCTGGTGGCGACGATGTACGGGGCGGCGCTGTTGTAGCCCGAGTTCGCCGGCCACCAGGCCTCGACCCGGTAACTGGCGGTGGCCGGGACGTTGAACCGGTACCACGCGACGTCGCTGGCGGCGACCGGGTCGGCGTACCGGTAGTCGGCGCCGTACCGCTGACTGGAGTACGACGACACGCCCCAGTTGGCGCTGGCGGTGAACCGACCGCTGGTGGTGTTGTCCACAGTGGAGGACCAGGTCGTACCGCCGCCGGCCATTCTCGCCGCCACGTCGGCACGCATGACGTTCAGGTCGATGAACGACGGGTCGATCTTGCCGGTGGTGCTGGTCTCCCGGTGGCCCCGGGCGTAGCTGCTGTCCCGGCCGAGGCGGGTGAGCACGGCGGCGGTGGCGGCCAGCGACGCGTTGTACTGCGCGGCGGTCATCTCCTGGTCGACACCGTTGTAGTCGATCTCCCACCCGATCATGAGGGTATTGCCGTCCCCGGCCGGGATGGGCCCGCTGCCGCCGCTGACCCCGGCGTGGTTGCACCGACCGGCGGAGATGACGTGGAAGACACCGTTGTAGTCGACGAGCGCCTGGCACAGCGGCCCTGGCAGGTCGGACCGGCCGTTGATGCAGATGCCGAGCGCCGGATGCGGGTTGCTGGCGCTGGAGGTCGAGGCGGTGTGGTGCCAGAGCACCCCGATCGGGTCGAAGGAGCCGGGCCGCATCCGGTTGAGCCAGTCCCCCTCGACGACGACCTGGACCCCGGCGGCGCGTAGCACGTCCACCAGCCAGGGGATCGTCGCCATCAGGCGTCCCGGAGCAGGTCGGCGAGGCACTCGGCCTTCGGCGCGGCGCTCGCCGCGGCGGGTCGGGCGACGACGGTCAGCGCGGCGGCCATCAGGGCGGGGATGCCGAGCACCCCGCGGCGGCGCAGACGGATGGATGGTGATCGGGTCATGGCGATCCTCCAGCGACGGCGAGCACGAACGGATCGGCGATCGTGATGACGGGGACGGTATACCGTCCGGTACGCCGATGTCGATACCCTTCAATGTCTATCGCCGCTTTGAAGGAAACCGCCGGGTCAGACCTCGCCGAGCGCGTCGATGTCGCGCATCTCCTCCGCCGTCAGCGAGAAGTGGAAGACGTCGAAGTTGGCGGTGATCCGCTCCGGCGTCACCGACTTCGGGATCACCACGATCTCGTGGTCGATGTGCCAGCGCAGCACCACCTGCGCCGGGGAGACACCGTGCGCCGCGGCGATCCTGGTCAGCACCGGGTCACTGAGGTCGCTGTTCTTGAACGGGCTGTACCCCTCCAGCACGACGCCCCGGTCCCGGTGCTCGGCGTGCCGCTGCCGGTCGTACAGCGACGGGCTCCACCGGATCTGGTTGACCGCAGGGTTCTCCTCGGTGGACTGGATCAGCTCGTCGATCTGGGCGGTGCTGTAGTTGCTGACCCCGACCGCCCGGGTCAGGTTCTCGTCCCGGGCGGCCAACAGCTCCCGCCACATCGGGATGCTTTCGGCGGACGACGGCGGCCAGTGGATCAGCCAGAGGTCCACGTGCTCGACGCCGAGCGCCTCCAGGCTGGCCTCCAGCGTCGCGCGCTCCCGACCCACCTGGTTGGGCGGGAGCTTGGTGGTGATGAAGACGTCCTCCCGGCGCAGCCCGCTCTCCCGCACCGCCCGGCCGACCTCCCGCTCGTTGCCGTACATGGTCGCGGTGTCCAGGTGCCGGTAGCCGGTGTCGAGCGCGGCCAGCACGGCGTCGTAACCGGCCTGGCCGGTGGCCTTCCAGGTGCCGAAGCCGAGCAGGGGAATCCGCACGTCACCGGGGAGCAGGGCGGTGGGCTGGTCGGTGAGGTCCATGAGGTCCGTTCTACCCCGCCACGCCCCCGGCCGCCGAGCGAACCGGACACTCCGGCGTCCAGCGCGCTGATCCGGTTTGCCGGAGAATGCGGGTGTGACCGACCGGCTGGACGAGATGGCGGGACGCGGCCCGGACACCGACGCTGTCTGGCGGGAAGGAGCGACGTGTACCTGACCCACCTGGACTGCCCGCGCTGCGGCAAGGAGTACGCCGCCGACCGGTTACAGAACCTCTGCGAGTGCGGATCGCCGCTGCTGGCCCGCTACGACCTGCCGGCCGTGGCGAAGGCGGTCACCCCGGAACGCTTTCCGCTGCGCCCGGCCGACCTGTGGCGCTACCGCGAGCTGCTGCCGGTCGCCGACCCCCGGCACGTCACCACGCTGGGCGAGGGCTGGACGCCGATGCTGCGTGCCCCGGCGTACGGTGCCGAGATCGGCGTCGCGGACCTGATGGTCAAGGACGAGGGGTTGATTCCGACCGGCTCGTTCAAGGCCCGGGGCGCGGCGGTCGGCGTGAGCCGGGCCCGTGAGCTGGGCGTCCAGCGGATCGCGATGCCCACCAACGGCAACGCCGGGTCGGCCTGGGCCACCTACGCCGCGCGGGCCGGGATGGGCGCGACCATCGTCATGCCGCTGGGCGCGCCGAGCATCTGCCGGCGCGAGTGCGTGGCCGCCGGCGCGGACCTGCGCCTGGTCGACGGGCTGATCGGCGACGCCGGTCGGCGGGTGGCCGAGCTGATCGCGGCGTCGAACGGCACGATCTTCGACGCCGGCACGCTGCGCGAGCCCTACCGGCTGGAGGGCAAGAAGACGATGGGGTACGAGATCGTCGAGCAGTTCGGCTGGCAGGTGCCCGACGTGATCATCTATCCGACCGGTGGCGGGGTCGGCCTGATCGGCATCCACAAGGCGCTGCACGAGATGGGCGAGCTGGGCTGGATCGGCGACAAGCTGCCCCGGCTGGTGGCGGTGCAGTCCACCGGCTGCGCGCCGATCGTGCGGGCGTTCGCCGCCGGTGAGGATCGGGCGCAGCCGTGGGCGGACGCGCACACAGTGGCGTTCGGCATCACCGTGCCGGCCCCGCTGGGCGACGAGTTGATCCTGGCGGCGCTGCGGGAGTCCTCCGGCACGGCCGTCGCCGTCGACGACGCGGACATCCTGGCCGACCTGCGGGACTTCGCCGCCCGGGAGGGGCTGCTGCTCTGCCCGGAGGGGGCGGCCTGCCTCACCGCGGCCAAGCAACTGCGCGCCGGCGGGTGGATCCGGGCCGGCGAGCGGGTGGTGGTGCTCAACACCGGCGCCGGGCTGAAGTATCCGGACACGGTCGACGTGTCCGGCGTACCCCTGATGGGGTGAGGTGACGGCACCCCGCGGACCGGGCGGTGCGCGGGGTGCCGCCGTGCCGGTCTACTGATAGGTGATGTCCGAGGGCGAGTAGAGGCAGTTGACGCCGTCGGCGCCCTCGCCGATCTCGGTCGGCTCGCTGCCCTTTGGCACGCCCTTGTACTTCACGCAGATCGAGGTCTCCCGGTCCGGGTCGCCGAGGATGGTGATCCGGCTGAACCGGGCGGTGTCGCCCCAGTTGGTGTTGATGCCGGCGATCGCGTCGGTGTTCCGGACGGTCACATTGTCGATCACCACGTGCCGCTGGTACGACGTGGAGCAGTTGCCGCAGGCCCGGTAGAGCTTCCCGGCGTTCTCCACCCGGAAGTTCTTGATGTAGACGGTGCCCGAGCCGTTGTGCTGGAAGACCTTGTCGCTGGCGGAGCGCGCCCCGCCGCCGTCGACGGTGTACGTGGTGCCGCCCCGGAAGGTCGCCGCGTCCTCGCCGACGTCCTCCCACCAGACGTTGATCAGGGTGCAGTTGCCCTCGCAGTGCACGCCGTCGCCGGCCGGGGCGCCGATGATCACGTTGCGCAGGGTGGCGCCGGCGGCCAGTTCGAACATCGGGTCCTGGCTCTCGCTCTGCCCGCCGTCACCGATGCCGTAGTAGCGCTTGAGCCCACCGTCGAAGGTCCCGGACACCGCGATGGTCGCGTCCACCTTCTGGCTGCTGGTGGGCGTCGGCCAGCCCGACTGCGGCGGTGTCGTGGTCGGCGGCGGCGGCGTCGTCGGTGGCGGTGTGGTGGTCGGTGGCGACGTGGTCGGCGTGCCGCCGCCGGAGGAGTCGACAAGCACGTCGTCGAAGCCGCCGCTGGCGTACGCGGTGACCAGACCGATCCGGCCCGCGCCGGCCAGGCTGTTGCTGCCGGACGCGATCTGGGTGCCGTTGACGAAGCCGCGGATGGTGCTCCCGCTGGTCTCGATGCGCAGGGTGTACCAGGTGCCGGTGCCGATGCCCAGCGCGGCCGAGCCGATGGCCGTGATGGAGCTGCCGTTGACCGCCTGGAGTTCGGCCCGGCCGGAGCCGAGCAGGGCCAGCCGGTACATCCTGGTGCTGCTGGTGGAGCGGGCGGCGAGCCCGACCAGGGCGCTGGACGAGCCGAAGCTGGTCGGCCGGACCCGGGCCTGCACCGCGTAGTTGGTCCAGCTGGTCTGGCCGGCGAACTGCCGGGCCAGCTCACTGCCGGCGTTGGACTGGTTGAGCACGCCCGAGCCGTCGACGGCCCAGGTGCCGCCGGACTTGGACCAGCCGGAGGTGTCGCCGTCGGTGAAGTCGTCGCTGAAGACGGTGGCCGCGAGGGCCGAGGTCATGCCGGCGGCGAGGGCCGCCACGGTCACGCCGGCACCCACCGCGAGCAGGAGTGGTCGGCGGCCGGGGAGTCGTGTTTTCTGCACAGGTGTCCTCCTTGACGCATGTGGTGGCGATCCCTCGGCGGCCGTACCGAGACGGGTCGGCACGGCGTGCTGCGCGCTGAACGGGATCGGTGTGTGCCCCGCTGGGTGCCCGGATCCGAAGCGGGGTGAAGTGGGATCAAAGCCCTGGGGAAAGGGCTTTCCCGCTCTTTCGAGGCTAGGACCGCCCAACCATCAGCGTCAATGCCTGGCGCTTGCAGGTCTGTTGCAGGATTCCGGGCCGGAGAGGCCGACCGAGCCATCAGTAGCTGTCCGGCTCGGTGATCCGCCAGGCCGCGTTGATCAGCCCGATGTGCGAGAGCGCCTGCGGCGTGTTGCCGAGCTGCATCCCGGTGGACAGGTCGATCTGTTCGCTGAACAACCCCACGTCGTTGGCGTGCCCGACGACCCGCTCGAAGAGCGCCTCGGCCCGCTGCTGCTCACCCGTCATCACCAGGCACTCCACCAGCCAGAACGAGCACAGCAGGAAACCGGCCGGGTCGGTCGTCCACCGCCGCAGGAGCCCGTCCTCGGCGCCCAGCTCGCGCTCGACCACCGCGATGGTCGAGCGCATCCGCGGGTCGGTGGCCGGCAGGAAGTGCATGACTGGCAGGGCGAGCACCGAGGCGTCCAGCTCCGGTGATCCGAACGCGCCGGTGAACGCCCCGGTCCGCTCATTCCACCCCTCGCGCAGCACGGTCTCACGGATCTCGTCGCGGATCTTGGCCCAGCGACGTGGGTCGGCCCGATCGCCGAGCCGGTCGGCGAGCCCCACCGCCCGGTCCATGGTGAGCCAGCAGGCCACCTTGGAGAAGAGGTAGTGGCGATCCTCGTCCCGGGTCTCCCAGATGCCCCGGTCCGGCAGGCGCCACGTCGCGGCCACCTGCTCGGTCAGCCCGAGCACCATCTCCCGCAACTCGTCCTCGAACGTCACGCCGAGGTAGTCGCGCAGCTGCGACACCGCGGACATCACCTCACCCGGCACGTCGAGCTGCCGCTGCCGCCAGGCTTCGTTGCCGACCCGCACGGGCCCGCTGCCGCGGTATCCGCGCAGGTGGGGGCACTGGTGCTCGGAGATGTCGCGCTCACCCTCCACCCCGAAGAGCACCGGGACGGGATCATCGCCGAACCGGCCGATCGAGCGGGTCGCCCAGGCGAACAGCCGGGACGCCTCGTCGGGGCAGGCCGCCACCCAGAGCGCCCGCATCGTCAACGAGAAGTCCCGCAGCCAGGAGTAGCGGTAGTCGTAGTTCCGATCGCCGCCGATCTGCTCCGGCAGCGAGGAGGTCAGCGCTGCGACGACCGCGCCACTGCGGGCGTACGTGAGGCCGGTCAGGACCGTCGAGCTGTGTCTGACGAGCTCGGGATAGCGGCCGGAATACCCGTGCGTCTCCCGGAACGCCTCCCACGCCTGTTTCGTGTCAGCGAGGGTGGTCAGCGGGTCCATCCGAACCGGTGGGTCGCCGTACGCCTCGCCGAAGGCCAGGTCCATGCCGATCACCTGACCCGCCGAGACCTCGAACTCGTGGGTCACCCGGTCGGCGCCCGCCCGCAGGTGCAGGCCCCCGGCGTGCAACACCAGCACCACGGGGCCGGCGCCGGCCAGCACCCCGCCGTCCGGCTGCTCGTGCAGGTACGGCGTGAGCAGGCCGTACTCCGGGCGAGGCGCGAAGTCCAGCGCCATCCGCACCCGCCCGGACAGCCCCTGGACCACCCGGATCAGCACGGCGGGTGAGTTCTTACCCACCTGGTGGGCGCGGGCGCCGAACTCGGCGGCGAGGGCGTCGATGACCGCCACGCTGCCGTGCGGGGTGTGGTGCACCGTCCGCAGCACCAACGTGTCCGGCAGGTACGCGCGCTCCACCCGGTGACCCGGGCCGCCGACCCCTACCGGCGCCAGCCGGAAGTGGCCGGCTCTGGGGTCGAGCAACCGCGCGAACACGGACGACCCGTCGAACCGATGCGGGCACCACCAGTCGATCGAGCCGTCCCTGCCGACCAACGCCCCCGAACGGGAGTCCGAGAGGAACCCGTAGTCGGAGATCGGCGGCTGCTGCTCCACCCGCCGGGGGTACCCGCATCGGCCCGGATCAGGCCGGACGGATCACCCGGTCGGCGGCTCGTCCTTGCCCGCCGCCTCGGCCGCGTCGGCCTCTTCCTTGGTCTTGTGCACGGCCTTGTCGGCGTGCTCAGGCGGCCCGTAGACGGTGTACAGCACCAGCGGGTTGGGACCGGTGTTGACGAAGTTGTGCTTGGTGCCGGCCGGCACCACGACCAGGTCGCCCGCGACGACCTTCCGCTTCGAGCCGGCAACCCGCGCCTCGCCGACCCCGCTGACGAAAGTCAGGATCTGGTCGATGTCCTCGTGCACCTCTTCGCCGATCTCCCCGTCGGCGGGGATGGTCATGATGACCAGCTGGGTGTGCTCGCCGGTCCACAGCACTCGCCGGAAATCCGGGCTCTGCTCGGCGACAGTCGCGATAGTGAAATGCTCCATGTCCACGCTCATACCCCGTCCGGCGGTCCGCCACGCCGGGACTCGCGAATGGTGGAATTTCCCACGGTGAGTGGGTTTGGACCTGCGCGGACCGGGGATCGACAACGCTGACCGGCGCGAACGGCCGGTCGAGCCAGGTCCCCGCCGACGTACCGCCGAACGGCTGCGGTGGTGGGAGACGGCCAGAGCACGGCGACGTTCCGACCACTGTCGAAACGGCGCCGTGCGCTCTGGTGTCTCGAGCCTCGTCCGGCTCAGCGGTGCAGCCAGCTGAGCAGGTCCGGCGGGGCCAGCGCGGCCACCCGTTCCTGATAGCGGGCTCGCGCGGACTCGTCCAGCAGGTCGCGGCCCTGGCCTGAGCCTCCCCGGCGAAAGAACGCCTGCCGGTCCCGCAGCACGCCGAGTGTGTCCGGGGCGAGCCGGTCGGCGCGCTCCCGCATCCGACCGAAGGTGGCCGCCTCGATCAGCTCCGGCCCCGGGCTCGGAAGTTTCCACCGGTCGGCGAGCCGGCGCATCTCACCGCCCAGGTCGGCCAGCAGGTCGTCGTAGTGCACCAACTCGATGTTCGGCTCGTGCCGGCGGGCCCACGCGTCACTCAGGTGCATCAGCACCCCGGGCAGCGAATCCAGCTCGGCGCGGGGGTCCACCTCCCGGTCGACCCAACTCGCCAACCACTCCCGCACCGCCGGCCGCTCCCGGGGTGGCCCGGCCGGGGCCGGTTGACCGGTCAGCTCGGCGAGGCGGGCCCGGTCCAGGTTGGCGGCCTGGTGGTAGAGGGAGACCGCCATGTCCAGCGGGTGCCGGGCCACCACCACGTAGTGCACCCGAGGGTCGAGTGGCACCCCGTCCAGCGGTGTGTGCGTCTTGATGAACCGCCGGTGTGGCTGGGCGGCCAGCCGGCCGTACACGGTGTCCCGCGGCTCGACCAACCAGTCCAGCCACGGCGAGAGCCGGGTCAGCGGCGCCGGCAACTCCGGGGTGCCCAGCACCAGCAGCGCGCAGATCATCTGCATCCAGGTGGTGCCGCTCTTGGACCGGGTGCTGATCACGATGTCGCCGTCGCGGAACGGGAAACCGGTCCACCGCGCGCTGTCCTCGTCCTCGGATCGGTAACGGTGAACTGGTGTGAGCATCGGGGGATGGTAGTCGCCGAGCCGACAGCCAGGCAGCCGAATTCCGACTTGCATCCCTGTGACACATGCACATGCCTCGTTAGATTGAAGTATGGTGCCCGCCCACGGGGGCCGGGCGGCGGCACCGGTCTACCGCCCCATCCTCGCCAGCCGACGGGGCGAGCTTGAGGCCCTGAGCCACCTCGATCCCGCGTACGCCGCACTGGTCACCCCGATCCTGGAGATCGGGGCGGTCGACCGGTCCATGATGGGCGCCATTCGCCGGTTGCCGTCCGGGCTGCTGACCGCCGTCGACGTCAGCGCGCTACCCGACATCCCCGAGACGGAGCTGACCCGCTGGGGCGTACCGGTGGTGCCGGTCATCGGGCTCGCGGAGAGCGACCACCGGCTGGTCGCGCACGGCGCGGCGGCGCGGGCGTACGGCCGACGCGCGCTCATCCGGCTGCGGGCCGGTCACGACCGGGCCGGGCCGGACGCGAGCACCACCGCTGTGGAACGGATCTGGCGGTTCACCGACCTTGCTCCGGAGGAGTGCGACCTGCTGGTGGACGCGGGGGACGTGTGCTGCCCGGCGGACGTGCGGACCGCCGAGCCCCGGGTACGCCATCTGCTGGACTGGGCGCGCCGACACGCCTGGCGGTCGGTGACGGTGGCGGCGGGCGGCATGCCGCCGACGCTGGCCCGGTTGCCCACCGACGAGCCGGTCCAACTGGACCGTTGGGACTGGCAGCTGTGGCGACGACTGGCCGACGCCGGGGTCGATTACGGCGACTACGGCGTCCATCCGGCAGGGCCGGGCACCGGCGACCCCGGCGACCGGTTGCCGACCGTGCGATACACCGACGACGACAGTTGGTGGGTCTACCGCTGGGCGCGACGCGGCGGCCGGGTCGATGACCGGGTCGCCGACCTGTGTCGCACGCTGGTGTCGGCGCCACACTGGCCGACCGCCGGGGCGGCCTTCTCCTGGGGTGACCATGAGCTGCTGCGCCGGGCCCGCAGGGGCGCCGGCGCCGGCTCGACCGCCAACTGGGCGGCCTGGAGCACCTCGCACCACCTGGCCCACGTGCTCGCCACGCTGGTGCATCCGGCCGTCGACGGCGCGCCGAGGTGGCACCCCGGGCAGGGTCCACCGCAGCGGGGGCGACCGCTGCGGTGAGGCGCGTCTACTGCCTCTCGGTGAAACCGAACTGGATGATGCCCTCGTCGTCGACGGTGGCGTCCACCGACGCGTCACCGAGCAGCTGGGCGGCGTCCTCGTCGAGGAAGATCCGGGCACCCTGGTTGTCGACCACCCGATCGCCCTGCACCGGCTCGGGCACCAGCTCGACGGTGAGCGAGCCGGCCTCGGTGTCGGCGGCGATCCGTACTCCGCCGTCCTGGGCGACGTCCTGTTGGTTGGCGAGGTCACGAATGACGAGCACGGCGTTATCGGTCATGGTGAGCATGGATGGAACTCCTCGTGGATTCTCGGCTCGCGGTCGGATACCGCACGGACCGGACAGTCGGCCCGCGTACGAGCACACGTGGGAGGCGACAGAAGGGCGATCGGTCGTCGCCGTCGCATCGGATCGGGGCAGCTGAGGGCCCCGTCACCCCCACCGTGCCCGCTGGCGGACCATCCGTCAAATAGAGCCAGGTCAGTGGAGAGCGGCGGCCGGGGCCAGCCAGGCGCGAATCTCGTTGACCGCCGCGCGACCGGCCCGGTTGGCCCCGATCGTGCTGGCCGAGGGGCCGTACCCGACCAGGTGAATCCGCTCGTCGGCGACCACCCGGGTGCCGTCCATCGTGATACCGCCGCCCGGCGCGCGCAGACCCAACGGGGCGAGATGGTCGATGGCCGCCCGGAAGCCGGTGCACCAGAGGATCACGTCCGCCGGCACGAACCGCCCGTCCGTCCAGGCCACCCCGTCGGGTGTGATCCGGTCGAACACGGGTAGCCGGTCGAGGACGCCGCGCTCGCGCAGTCGGCGTACCTCCGGAGTGACCGGCAGCCCGGTCACACCCACCACGCTGCCCGGCGGCCGACCGGCCCGAACCGCCTCGTCCACCCGGGCCACGGCGGCGCGTCCCAGCTCCACGCCGAACTCCTCGTCGTTGAACGTCGGCGGCCGGCGGGTCACCCAGGTGGTGGCCGCTGCGACGGTGGAGACCTCGCCGAGCAGTTGCACGGCCGAGGTGCCGCCACCCACCACCACCACGCGAAGGCCGGTGAACTCGGCCGGCCCCCGATAGTCGGCGGTGTGCAGCTGCCGTCCCCGAAACGTCGACCGGCCCGGGTAGTGCGGCCAGAACGGTCGGGTCCAGGTGCCGGTGGCGTTGATCAGGGCACGGGCAGTCCAGCTACCCCGGTCGGTGTGCACATCGAGCTTGCCGTCGGGGCGCGAGCGCACCGCCCGGACCCGCACCGGCCGCCGCACCGGCAGGTCGAAGGCTTTCTCGTACGCGGCGAAGTAGGCGCTCACCTGCTCGGCGGCCGGGCGTTGTGGCTCGGCCGGCGGGAGCGGCATCCCGGGCAGGTCGTAAAAGCCGTGCACCCGGTCGAAGACCAGCGTCGGCCAGCGGTGCTGCCAGGCGCCGCCGGGCCCGTTGTCGCCGTCGAGGATGACGAAGCCGCTGTCGGGCGCGAAGCCGGTGCGGTGCAGGTGATAGCCGGCGCTCAGGCCGGCCTGCCCGGCGCCGATCACCACGACGTCCGCGGAGTGGGTGTCCACGTGGGGTACAACGCCGCCGATGTCGCCGCTGTGCCCGTCGTCGACCGTCGCGCCGGTCACAGACGGCCATTCCACCTTCAGCCACCTGACCTGCACATACGCTGAGTGGATGAGCGACTTCCGTCGGTACGCGGCCGAACTGCTCGGCACCCTGCTGCTGGTGTTCTTCGGCGTGGGCAGCGCCGTTGCCGCGCGGGTTCAGGGTGGCGTCGTGGTGGTGGCGCTGGCCTTCGGGTTCGTGATGGTGGCCCTCGTCTACACGATCGGCCCGCTCTCCGGCAGCCACGTCAACCCGGCGGTGACGCTCGGTGTGCTGCTCTCCGGAAAGGTCTCGGCGCTCGGGGCGGTGGCGTACTGGATCGCCCAGTTCGTCGGCGCGACCATCGCGGCCTTCATCCTCTGGGCGCTCACCCGCTGGGGTGACGTCGCGGACCAGACCGGGGCGCTGGGCACGAATGGTTACGGGGCACACATCAACCGGGGTGGCGCTGCGGTGCTGGAACTGGTGCTGACCTTCCTTTTCGTGCTGGTCGTACTGGTGGTGACCAGTCGGAGCGAGAATCCGGGCACCGCCGGGCTGGCCATCGGGTTGGCCCTCGCCGTCACCCAACTGGTGGGCCTGACGCTGACCGGCGCGGCGGTCAATCCGGCCCGCGCGTTCGGCCCGGCGATCTTCGAGGGTGGCGTGGCGCTGCGGCAGCTCTGGGTGTTCATCGTCTTTCCGCTGCTCGGTGGGGCGCTTGCCGCGCTGGTCGCACCGCTGGTCATGGGTGCGCAGCGGCACTACTGGGGTGGTCACGAGAAGTCGGTGGGCGGGCCGAAGTAGCCCAGACGGCAATATCTTTCGCCTGAGGGTCTTCTCCGGCGAATATCTCCGTGACAGCATCAGCGGATGCATCGCCGTCACTTTCCCCGGGCCCTCGCGCTGCTCGCGCTGGTCGCCACCGCGGCCACCGCAGGCGCGCCCGGCGCCACGGCCGAGTCGCCCACCCCGGCGACCACCCAGCTGCGCGCCACCATCGACACGATCCTCGCCGACACCCGGCTGGCCGGCGCGCAGGCGTCGGTGGTCGTGGTCGACACCAGCACCGGACAGACGCTCTACGACCGCAACGGTGACCGCCGGCTGGTGCCAGCGTCCAACACCAAGCTGCTGACCTCGACCGCGGCCCTTGAGCTGCTCGGCCCGGGCCACCGCTTCAGCACCGACGTGCTGTCCAGCGGCAAGCGCCGCGGCGGCCTGCTCTCCGGCAACCTCTACCTGCGCGGCGGGGGCGACCCGACCATGCTCGCCGCCGACTACGACGCGCTCGCCGCGCAGGTCGCCGCCGGCGGCGTACGGGTGGTCACCGGGAATTTGGTCGCCGACGACACCCGCTACGACCGCACCCGACTCGGCCCCGACTGGACCTGGGACGACGAGCCCTACTACTACGCCGCCCAGGTCTCCGCGCTGACTGTCGCCCCGGACACCGACTACGACGCGGGCACCGTGATCGTGCACGCCGCACCGGCCGGCCAGGCCGGTGCCCCGCCGGTGGTCACCACCACCCCCGCCACCGGGTACGTCCGCGTCGACAACCGCGCCCAGACGGTCAGCGACGGCGAGACCTCCATCTCGATCGAGCGCGAGCACGGCGGCAACACCGTCGTGGTGACCGGTCAGATCGCCGTCGGCGACGAGCCCGCCAGCGACTGGGTCACCGTCTGGGAACCCACCGGCTACGCGGCCGACGTGTTCCGGGCCGCGCTGCACCGCCACGGTGTCCGGGTGCTCGGCCGGACCGTGCTCGGCCAGCCCACCCCGGAGAGGGCCAGCCCGGTCGCGCGACACGACTCGATGAGCCTGAGCAAGCTGATGACGCCGTTCCTCAAGTTGTCCAACAACGGGCACGCCGAGGTGTTGACCAAGGAGATCGGTCGGGTGCTCTCCGGCTCGGGCACCTGGACGGCCGGAATCACCGCGATCAGTGAATACGTCGCTGACACCGGAATGGACACCGGGAAGCTGCGCCAGCGCGACGGCTCAGGATTGTCCCGGCGCAACCTGGTCCCGGCGACGGAATTCGTCGACCTGCTGAGCGCCGTCCGCGCCGAACCGTGGTTCGCGACCTGGTACGCGGCGCTGCCGATCGCCGGCCAGCCCGAGCGGTTCGTCGGCGGCACCCTGCGCAGCCGGATGGCCGGCACGCCGGCGGCGGGCAACGTGCACGCCAAGACCGGCAGCCTGACCGGTGTCTCCGGGCTCTCCGGCTACGTCACCAGCGCCGACGGTCGACTGCTGGCGTTCTCGATTCTGCTGAACAACTATCTGACGGCTTCGGTGAAGTCGCTGGAGGACCGGATCGCGGTGGCGCTGGCCGGGTTCCGCGAGGGTGGTTCGTCGACGGCCCGAGTGGCACCGCCGGCGGTGCCGGAGACGCCGCGTACCCCGGAGGGCGTCGAGTGCTCCTGGGTCAAACCGATCACCTGCTGAGCGGCGGCCGGGAGGCGCGAACGCGCCTTCCGGCCCGCCGGGCGCTCAGGCCGGACGGTCCGGTGGGGGGACCACCGCCGTCGGGTCGCCACGCTCGATGAGCGCGGCGATCTCAGCGGCCCGCAGCCCGCGCAGCGCCAAGACGCGGGTGCCCCAGCGGTGCAGGCGGCACGGGTGCGGGCTGGCATCGTTGCGGCAGACCACCCCGCCGGACCACCGCCGGGGGGCGTGCACCACCACCGCCCGTACGGCGAACTGGGTGTCCTCGCCCGTCACGTACGGCGGCAGGGGAATGTCGCGAAGAACATCCCCGGACGCTTCACCGGTGCCGGACGAAGCGGCACGACGGACGCGGTGGGCGGTGCTGCTACTCATCTCCGCTGCCTCCACACTGGATGGTCGGATGGGGACAGCAGAAAGTTACGACGTGTCAGACGGTCCGCGACGGACAAACTGTCCCGCCGCGGGTACAGCCAGCGATCGGCCAGTCAGTCAGCGCACCGTCACGGCCTGGAGGCCGACGTTGCCGCAGTGCGGCGTGAAGACCTTCTCGACGGTCCAGTTCAGTAGCAGTCGGGCACCCTTCGGCAGCGTGAAGCGGATGGTGAACTGGGCACTCTGACTGGTGTAGGGGTCCTCCAGTCGAGCGGTGCTGGCGGGCCCGCCGGTGGACAGCCGCGCCTCCAGTCGCCCCCGAGCCATCCAGATGCCGCCGTAGAGCTGGACCGTGCGCGGCTCGCCGCTGCCGGCGATGGCGAGGTTGAACCCGTTTCCGGCACCGCAGGTGTAGACGCCGTTTGAGGTGCCGTTCGTCGACCTCTCCGGCGTGCCGTCGGACCAGCGGACGTACTCCTGGTTGCCATCCCAGCCGACCCGGCTGCCGGCGCCACCCCCGTCGATGATCTCGCCAGAGCCGGAGCGCTTGCGGTTCGTCGATCGGCCGCCGCTCTCCCCCCAGTGCACCCAGTCCCGAGCGCCCACGGCGGTGAGGTCGACGGAGGCGGGCATCTCCCCCCGGCTCACCGACAGCGGCGGCGCGCCGGGCTTGGCCGGGGGCGGGGCGGGCGCGCTGGCCGACGGCGTCGGGTCCGGCGAGGGTGGGCGCTGGCGCGGACGCAGGCCGGGCGTCGCCGGCCCCGCCTCGCCGGTGCCCCCACCGGAGGCCGGGAGAACGGGGGAACGGGCCGCCCCGGCGGTCACGCCGCCCGGACCGGCCTGGTCGTCGTCCGGCTCCGGACCGGACCGGATGCTGAGGTACGAGACCAGCAGCACCAGGCAGACGAGTACGGCGGTCCCCTCCATCGCCCGGCGTCGCCGCCGTCGGGCTCGGCGCAGCACGCTGCGGTTCTCCCCGGCGGCACTGGTACGCGGACGATGCCTCGGCGGCGCGTCTTCAGCATTCGAACCAGCCCGCGTGCGGTCTTCGTCCGCCACCGACCCCTCCAACTCCGCCGCCCGGCCGTCATGGACCGTCGCGGACCACACCGTCCACTGTGGGCCGTTTCACGTTTACCCGGGCGTGGACGACACGCTAGATCCGGACTACCGGACGTGTCCACCCCCAGAACGGGACGCTGTCGGACAACCTGGCTCCGCGTGGACGGAACACCTGCGCCTTTGGCGTCAACCGACCCGGAAGCCGAGCAACTGCGCGATCACCACGGCCTGCTCGAGGTCGATGACGGCACCGGCCCGCTCGACGACCGTCGGGTCCAGCGCGGTGAGATCGCTGCCCCGCAGGTCGGCGCCACCGAGCCGGACGTTGTTCAACTGCGCGCCGGAAAGATCGACGCCAGTGACCGTGGCACCGGTGAGGTTGGCCCTGGTGAGGTCCACCTCGCGCATGCGCACCCCGAGCAGTCGAACGCCGCGCAGGTCGGCACCGGGCAGCGCGGCGAAGGACCAGTCGCCGCCGTCCACTGTCAACGGACGCAGGTCGCACTCGCTGAAGGTGCTGCCGACCAGCTTGCAGCCGGTGAATTCGGCCTCGAAGAAGTTGCACCGCCGAAAGACGCAACGGGTGAAGGCGGAGTCGACGTGTCGGGAGGCGTTGAACGCCACGTTGCCGAACGTGCACCCGGTGAAGACCGCGCCTCTGCTCACCGCCTCGGTCAGGTCCACCCCGAAGAACTCGCAACCCACGAAGTGCCGGTCGGTCAGCTCCTCGCCGTACCAGTCCTCGTTGCGGAAGGTCACGTCCTCGGTCAACTCCGGCATCCGGCCAGGCTAGTGGGCGCCGCCGACGGCGGACGGCAGGCGGGCCCCTTCCGGTGACGGCGTACCGGCGAGTAGGTTCGGCGGCGTGAGTGTGGCTCGGAGCAAGGACCCGGATCAGGTCGGTTTCGACCCGGCGCGGCTGGCGCGGATCGACGAGCACTTCGGTCGGTACGTCGACGACGGCCGGCTGGCCGGCTGGCAGGTGGTGGTCGCCCGGCGCGGCGAGGTGGCGCACTCCTCGACGTACGGGCTGCGCGACCGGGAGTCGGGCGCACCGGTCGAGGCCGACACCCTCTGGCGGATCTACTCGATGACCAAGCCGATCACCTCGGTCGCGGCGATGATGCTGTGGGAGGAGGGCCGGTTCGAGCTGACCGACGAGATCAGCCGGTGGCTGCCCGAGTTCGCCGACCTGCGGGTCTACTCCAAGGGGTCGGCGCTCAAGCCGTACACGGTGCCGGCGGTCGAGCCGATCCGGGTCTGGCACCTGCTCACCCACACGGCCGGCCTGACGTACGGCTTCATGCAGACCTCGGTGGTCGACGGGCTCTACCGGGCGGCCGGCTACGACCTGTACCCGCCGGCGGACGTCGACCTGGCCGCCGCCTGCGCGACCTTCGGCGAGCTGCCGCTGCTGTTCCAGCCCGGCTCGGCGTGGGGGTACTCCGTCGCCACCGACGTGCTCGGCCGACTCGTCGAGGTGATCTCCGGGCAGAGCCTCGACGCGTTCTTCGCCGACCGGATCTTCGGCCCGCTGGGCATGACCGACACCCGCTGGTGGGTGGAGGGCGACGAGGCCGACCGGCTGGCCGCCCTCTACGTACCGGAACCGCGCAGCGGCCGGGCCGTCCGCTACGACAGCCTCGGGTCGCTCGCGTTCAGCAAGCCGGCGCTGCTCTCCGGCGGCGGTGGCCTGATCTCCAGCGCCGCCGACTACCACCGGTTCACGACGCTGCTGCTGCGCGGCGGCGAGCTGGACGGCGTCCGGTTGCTCGGGCCGCGCACGGTGCGCTTCATGACCCGCAACCACCTGCCCGGCGGTCAGGACCTGGGCACCCTGTCCACCGGCGGCTTCGCCGAGACCACCCTGGACGGGATCGGTTTCGGCCTCGGCTTCGCGGTGGTCGACGACCCGATCCCCAGCCGGGTGCCGAGCAGCGTCGGCGAGTACTACTGGGGCGGGGTGGCCAGCACGGCGTTCTGGGTCGACCCGGCCGAGGAGATCACCGCGCTGCTGTTCACCCAGCTGATGCCGTCCAGCACGTACCCGCTCCGCTCCCAGCTGCGCCAGCTGGTCTACGCCGCGCTGACCGACTGACGGCTACGAGCCGCCTTGTCGTTCCTCCCCGGCGCAGACGCTCCCCGCCCAACCCGCCTTTGCTCTGCTTGCCTATGTGCGACATGACAGCGAATGGCGCATCCAGGTAAGCAGAGCAAAGGACCGGAATCTCGGGGTTGGCCGCCAACTCGACGCGGGTTGGGCAGCGGGGCGGGCCGGCGCGCGATCTAGGCGAGGCGGGCCGGGAAGCCGCCGGTGGCGATCGGACCCCAGGCATCGATGGTGACCCGGATCAGCGACTTGCCCTGGCGCACCATGGCCGCCCGGTAGTCGTCCCAGTCCGGGTGCTCGCCGGAGATGCTGCGGAAGTACTCGACCAGCGGCTCCAGCGCCTCGGGCAGGTCCAGCACCTCGGCGGTGCCGTCGACCTGCACCCAGGGGCCGTTCCAGTCGTCGCTGAGCACACAGGCCGAGACTCTGGGGTCGCGGCGGATGTTGCTGACCTTTGCCCGCTCGGGGTAGCTGGAGACGACCAACCGGCCCTGCCCGTCGACCCCGGCGGAGACCGGGGAGGACTGCGGGCGCCCGTCGGCCCGGGTGGTCATCAGCAGGACGCGGTGTCGCGGCCGGAGGAAGTCGAGCAGGCCGTCCCGGTCGACCCGGGTGTTCGTTGCGATGCTGCGTGCCATTCCCCGTTCCTACCAGGGCGCGGGCGCAGCCGCGGCAGCGGGTCAGCGAGGTCGGGCCGCGGCCCGGTGCACCGCCTGGGAGGGCACCCGGGGGCGGCCGGACGGACGCCAGGCCCGACCGTTGGCGTAGATCACCCGAAAACCGAGGTACGACGCGAGCGGCGCCCAGTGCGCGGAACCCATCCGCAGCTCGGCGGCATTGTGTCGCTGGCCGTTGGCGAGCACGTCGAGCAGGACGGTTTCGAAGGCCGCCGATTCGACCCAGTCGACTTCCCGGGTGAAACCGCAGATCAGAGCGGCTCCGGTGACCTCCAGGAACTCGCGCAGCACCGCGTCCGAGGCGCGCAGCACCGAGCAGCTGCCGAAATAGAGCCGGCGCCCCTCGGCGCGGCCGGCCATCAGGTCGGCCACCTCGTTCAACTCCACCGACTGCCAGTCGGTGAGGCAGAGCCGGCTCGGCTCGCCGTGCATGGCGAAAAAGCCGACCCGGTGGTCGGCGTACTGCTTGAGCAGCCAGCGGTCCAGGAAGTAGAACAGCTCGTCGCGGGTGGCCGCGTCCTTGTGGATGAAGCGGATCTTGCCCAGCCGCTCCAGCAGCTCCAGCGTGGGCAGCACCGAGCCGCGCTCGTTGAGGTCACGGTGCCACTGACCCTCGACACAGAAGACGCCACCCCGTGCCACGCGCACCTCCGCCAGTCCGCCGCCCCGGGGCTGACGTTACCGGTCACCATCACCCCGGGAACATCACCCTCGGTGTGGCAGATTGCGACGTTCGGTGTGCTTGGCCATGGAAGGGCCGATCGGGAGCAAATGGCTGTTTCGCAAATCATCTGCATTCCCAGCCAATACCCAGGAACAGCCGATTGTGAGGACGATTCTCGTTAATCCCCTCGAAAGGCACCGACCAGTGCCATGGTGGAAATCAAGGGACTTCTCAGTCGATGTCCTGGAGCCACCCCATTCGCTCTGCTATCGGGAGGACTTCTGTGCGCGTACACACCTTGAAGCGGGTCGCCGTCGCATTCGCCCTGGCACTGCCCGGGGCCGCAATCGCCACGGTGATCGCCCCGCCGGCGGCGCACGCGGACGGCTGTTACACCTGGAACCGCACCCTGACCCAAGAGCGCTCCGGAGACGACGTCCGCCAGTTGCAGATCCGGGTCGCCGGGTGGGCCGGTTACCGGGACGTCGTGAAGGAAGACGGGCGCTACGGGCCGAAGACCGCCGCCGCGGTCAAGCGGTTCCAGCAGGCGTACGGGCTACGCGCCGACGGCATCGCCGGGCCACAGACCTTCGCCAAGCTGTACCAACTCCAGGACAACGACTGCACACCCGCGCACTTCAGCTACAACGAGCTGGACAACGGGTGCGGCGGGAGCGGGTGGAGCGGTGGCCCGCTGTCGGCGAACCAGACCAAGCAGAACGCGCTGCGCACCATGTGGAAGCTGGAGGCGCTGCGCAAGGGCCTCGGCAACAAGCCGCTCTACGTGTCGAGCGGATTCCGCAGTCGCGCCTGCAACAACCAGGTCGGCGGCGCGTCCGACAGCCAGCACCTGTACGGCAACGCGGCCGACGTGACCTCACGGACGTCCTCGCTGTGCCAGGTCGCCCGCAACGCCCGGAACAACGGCTTCAGTGGGGTCTACGGGCCGGGCTACCCCGACCACGACGACCACGTGCATGTTGACTCGCGTCGGGAGAACAACAACGACCGCAGCTCGAACACGACGAGCTGGTCCGCCCCGGACTGCGGGGTCGGCAACTGAGCCCACCCGTTCAGAGCGACGTCGACCCGACGCGGAGGGGGAATCTTCGCGCCGGGCCGACGTCGTGTCGCCCCGGGGCTGGTGGGCGGATGGGTAGCGCGCTCAGCTCGCCCGGGGCCAGCGCGGCGCGGTGACGGGGGGAGTCACCGGCCGGCCAGCTGCGGTGGGCCGTATCCCCTGGGGGACGACCCGCGCGGCCTGTTGCCGCGACGGCCCGGTCGCCGTGAACGGGAAGGGCACGTGCACGAACGGATTGCCGTGCCGGATCAACGCCTCGATCTGCCGCTCGTTGAGCCCGTGTGTCTCCAACACCCGGCGCCCCCAACGGTGCAGGCGGCACGGGTAGGAGGCACCGTCGTTGCGACACAGCGGCCCGGTCGGCCACTCCTCGGCGGTGTGCACGACCACCGCCCGGACCGCGAGCCGGACATCCTCCGGGGTCAGCGGTGCCGGCAATGGCACCTCACCCAGTACCTGGTCGATGGGATCCGTCGACTGCTCACCAACTCGCACGGCAGGCCTCCCGCAGTTCGGCAGCGGTACGGCGGACTCACCGCACCGACATCCTCGGCCATGAGTACGGCGAGGACCGCCCGAAAGTTCAATTCCGGTACCCGGTAAGCAAATCCTCCGCCGACAACACGCGAATGCCGTCGACGGCGCTGCCGCTGCGCGACACGGCAACCACCGGCACCGACTCGTCCGCGCCGGGGAGCCGAGACCGGTGCAGGAGGAGCCGGCCCAGGTCATGCGCGTCAAAGGGCCGGTTCTCCTGCCACTTGACCGATCCGACGAAGCAGATGCGCCGAGCGACGGGCGCCCGGTCGACGCCGACTATGTCGATCTCCGGGTCGTTGGTCCGGGTCCAGTAGCCGCCGATCACCGCCGCCTCCGCCGGCAGATGGTCACCGGGCAGCCGCCGCAGCGCCTCCCGGACGACAGGTTCGATGGCCCGCCCCCGCCAGGACGCCCAGGACCGCTCGATCCGGTCCAGGGTCAGATCGCCCCGCGCTCGCTCGATCTCGGAGAGGTGCGGCCCCAGGAACGACAGCCAGAAGCGCAGGTACGGGTCGGCCACCGTGTACCGGGTTTCCCGCGATGGCTTGGTCGACAGCGGAACGGTGACCTCCACTGCCCGCTTCTGAGTCAGCAGGCGCAGGGCGCGGTTCAGGGACGCCTGCGGAAGATCGCCCGCCGCACGGGAGATCAGCGAGAAAGTACGCTCCCCGGAGCCGATGGCCCGCAGCACCAGACCCGCCTGGGACTGCGGCGGGAACTCCGCCGCCAGTGCCCGCTCGCCGCTGACCAGCAGGGCAGAGGTTGGATCTCGTACCGCATCGGTCAGGTACTCGTGGACGGACGCACCGGTCGGCCACTCGTCGAGGATCAGCGGCAGACCGCCGGACACCAGGTAGGCGTCGAAGGCATCCGCGGCGGACAGGCCGAGCATGTCGCTGACGTCGGCCGGGCTCAGCGGCGGAATGACCATCTCCGTGGCTCGCTGGTGGAACGGCCGGCCGTAGTCGTTGAGGGCTTCCATCATGGCCAGGTCCGATCCGACACAGATCAGCAGGACCGGCCGCCGGGACAACTCGCGGTCGAAGACCTTCTGCAGCGTTCCTTCGAAGCCCGGATCTCTGGCGATGAGGTACGGCATCTCGTCCAGGACGACGACGCACGGCTGATCGGACGGCAGCGCGGCGGCGAGCAGGGTCAGCGCGGCGTCCCAGGTCCGTGGTTGCTGCTCACGCAGAATCTGTGCGCCCGGCAGCGTCGAGGCGGCGGCCTCCTCCACGAAGAGGGCGAGGTCGGCTGCGACGGTCGGCTGCGCGGAGGCGGTGAAGAAGAGATACGGCACGTCGGCCCGATCGACGAACTCCTCGACCAGTCGGGACTTGCCTACCCGCCGGCGACCTCGCATGAGGAGGGCCCGACCCGGCCGACCAGCACGGCCGCCCCGTCGCACCCGAGAGAGCATGCCGTCCAGGAGGTGGAGCTCACGATCGCGCCCGACAAAGCCATCCACGATCACTCCTGAGACTACCAAAGATGAGACAACCTAGGATGAGTGTAACCTCATCCTAGTTGCCTGCCCAAGCATTTGGTCCCGGCGAAACCGACCGTCAGACCAGGCCGGCGTCGTGCACGAGCAGCGCCACCTGGACCCGGTTGTTCAGCTCCAGCCGGGTCAGCAGCCGCGAGACGTACGCCTTCACCGTCGCCACGCTCATGAACAGCTCCCCCGCGATCTCCGCGTTGGTGTGGCCGCGCCCCAGCGCGACCGCCACCTGCCGCTCCCGCTCGCTGAGCCCGGTGAGCAGCCGCAGCGCCCGTTCCCGGCGCGGGTCCGGGCCGACCGGGCCGGCCGGGCCGGGCGCGGCGCCGGTCACGTGCGCGATGAGCGTCCGGGTCACCGTCGGGGAGAGCGTCGCCTCGCCCGCCGCGACCCGGCGTACGGCGCGCACGATCTCCGCCGGTGGGGTGTCCTTGAGCAGGAAGCCGGCCGCCCCGGCGCGGAGCGCCCGCAGCACCTGCTCGTCGGCGTCGAAGGTGGTCAGCACCAGCACCTCCGGCGGGTGCGGCTGGGCCCGCAGCGCCTCGGTGGCAGCCAGCCCGTCGACCCGGGGCATCCGGATGTCCATCAGCACCACGTCCGGGGCGTACGCGGCGACGGCCGCCGGCACCTCGCCACCGTCGGCCGCCTCGCCGACCACGGTCAGGTCGGGCAGACCGCCAAGAATCATCGACAGCCCGGCCCGGACCAGCGCGTCGTCGTCCACGATCAGCACGCGCACCGGCGGCCCGGCCGCGCCGGCAGGCCCGGTCACGCCCGGCGGCCCGGCCACGTCGGCAGGGTTGGTCACGCTCGGCGACTCGGCCGCGCCGGCAGGGTTGGTCACGCCGGCCACGGCAGCCAGGCGGCCAGTCGGAAGTCGCCGCTGTCGTCCCGACCGTAGGCGAGCCGACCGCCGGCCAGGGTGACCCGTTCGCTGATGCCGACCAGGCCGGTGCCGGCACCCGGCAGTGTGTCGCCGGCCGGTGTGCCGACCGGCCACCGGTTGCCGATCGCCACGGTCAGCCCGGTGCCCGGCCCGCCGGCCACGTCCACGGTGACGGCCGCGCCGGCCGCGTGCTTGCGGGCGTTGGTCAGCCCCTCCTGCACGATCCGGTACGCGGCCCGGCCCAGCGCCGCCGGCACCTCCCCCGGGCTGGCGACGCTGTCGCTGACGTTCACCCGCACCCCGGCCGACCGCGACTCGGCGATCAGCGCCGGCAGGTCGGCGAGGGTGGGCTGCGGCGGCTCCGGGGCGTCCCCGCCGTCGTCCCCGGCCCGGAGCACCCCGATCACCTCCCGCAGGTCCTGCAGGGCGGCGTGCGCGCTGCCCCGGATCACCCCGGCGGCGCGGGCCACCTCGTCGGCCGGTGCGTCCGGGCGGAACTCCAGCGCGCCCGCGTGCAGGCTGAGCAGCGAGATCCGGTGGGCCAGCACGTCGTGCATCTCCCGGGCGATCCGGGTGCGTTCGAGGTGACGGGCCTGGGCGACCCGTAGCTGCTGCTCGGCCTCGGCGCGCTCGGCCCGCTCCCGCAACGACACGATCAACTGCCGCCGGGCCCGGACGAACATCCCCCAGGCCAGCACGCCGAAAGTGATCACCACCCCCCACAGCACGGTGGCCCAGTACGGCATGTGCGGGTCCGGGCGCGTCCAACTGAAGACCAGGTTGGTGAGGAGCCCGGCACCGGTGATCGCGATCGTGACGGCGGTCCGGCGATGCACGACCACGGTGAAGTAGATGATCAACAGCGGGATGGCGGCGGCCATCGAGAACAGGTTCAACGGCAGGGTGGCCACCGCCAACCCGAGCGGCCACCGCCGCCGCAGCCAGAGCAGCCCACAGCAGACCAGCCCGAGCAGCGCGTCCACGCCGACCATCCAGTCGTGCGGCAACGGGATCGCCGTCTCGGGAGCGGGCGACAAACCATCGGCGGTGACGAACAGCACCCAGAGCAGCCCGATCAGGAACGCGAGGCTGTCCACCACCCAGTCGCGCGTGGTGCGGCGCGGGTGCGCCCGGTCACGCTCGGCCGGCACCACCAGCTCCCCCGGCAGCAGCCAGGGGTGTTCCGGGACGGCGAGGCTGGTCACGACGTCATGCTAGGCAGCCGACGGGCGCCACGGCCAGCTACCAAAGTCGAGACCCTCCGGTCGACCAAGGTCGACGCGGCACCGACCGGTGGCCGCAGCGGATGGCCGGACGGCGCGGGCAGGCTCGACGACATGATCACCGTGGAGAACCTCACCAAGCGGTACGGGCCGCACCCGGCCGTGGATGACGTGTCGTTCCAGTGCGAGCCGGGCACCGTCACCGGCTTCCTCGGCCCCAACGGGGCCGGCAAGTCGACGACCATGCGCATGATCTGCGGGCTCACCGCGCCGACCGCCGGTCGCGCCACCGTCTCCGGGCACCTCTACCGGGACCTGCCCAACCCGGGGCGGGAGGTCGGGGTGCTGCTGGACGCCTCCGCCCAGCACGCCGGGCGCACCGGCCGCGAGGCGTTGACGCTGTCCGCGTACACCATGGGTCTGGATCGGCGCGAGGTCGCCGCGAAGCTCGACCTGGTCGGGTTGAACGCGGTCGCCGCGAAGCGTCGGGTGAAGGCGTACTCGCTGGGCATGCGTCAACGGCTCGGGCTGGCGCACGCGCTGCTCGGCGACCCCCGGGTGCTGATCCTGGACGAGCCGGCCAACGGTCTGGACCCGGAGGGGATCTTCTGGATGCGCGGCCTGCTGCGTGACTTCGCCGACCGGGGCGGCACGGTGCTGCTCTCCTCCCACCTGCTGCGCGAGGTGGAGGCGGTCGCGGACCGGCTGGTGGTGATCGGGGGTGGCCGGATCGTGGCCCAGGGCGACAAGAACGAGCTGCTGGCCGGTGGCGGCACTGTGGTCCGGGCCCGCGACGACGCGGCACTGCGCCGTGCGCTGAAGATGGCCGGGCTGACCGCCGCCGACAGCGCCGACGGCGTGCTGGTGCAGGCCGACGCCGAGGCGGTCGGCCAGGCCGCGGCCGATGCCGGCGTCGCGCTGGCCGAGTTGCGCCCTGCCGGCAGCGGTGGTCTCGAACAACTCTTCCTCACCCTGACCGCCGGCGAATCGACCAAGGAGGCCGTCCGATGACCACCACCACCACCACCGCGCCCGCCGCCGGCGCCGTCGCGCCCCGACACCACACTCCGGTACGCCGTCCGTCACTGCTCCGGCTCACCCACGTGGAGCTGCGCAAGCTCGTCGACACCCGGGCCGGCCGCTGGCTGCTGATCACCATCGGCCTGGTCGTCGTCGCGATCGTCACCCTCCTGCTGATCTATGCCGAGGACGGCGAGCAGACCTTCTTCACCTTCTTCGTGACGTCGCTGCTGCCGGTCAGCGTGCTCCTACCGGTGCTGGGCATCCTGTCGATCACCAGCGAGTGGTCCCAGCGCACCGCCCTCACCACGTACGCCCTGGTGCCCCGCCGGGAACGGGTGGTGGCCGCGAAGCTGATCGCCGTGACGCTCACCGCGCTCGCCTCGGTGCTGGCCAGTCTCGCCGTCGCCGCTGTCGGCACCCTTGTGGCGTCTGCCACCGGCGGGGCGGGCACCTGGCAGTTCGACTGGTCGCTTGTGCTGAACGCTGCGATCCTCCAGGTCACCAGCGTGCTGATGGGCGCCGCCTTCGGTCTGCTGCTGCTCAACCCGCCGCTGGCGATCGTCGGCTACCTGCTGCTGCCCACCCTGTGGGGGGTGCTCGGCGAGATGGTCAAGCCGCTGCGCGGGCCGTCCGAATGGCTGGACACCAGCAAGACCATGGAACCGTTGTTCAACAGCGACGCCGTCACCGGCGAGCAGTGGGGCCGGGTGGCGGTGTCCCTGCTGGTCTGGATGGTCCTCCCGCTGGCCGCCGGCCTGTTCCGGACGCTGCGCCGCGAGGTGTCCTGACCATGGACGCGGCCGGCTACCGTCCGCGCACCGTGGTCAGCGGCGGCCCGCTGGAGCTGGCGGTCCTGTGGGGTGGCTTCCCGCTGCTCGGCGCGGGCGCCGGGTGGCTCCTCGCGGCGGCGACGAGCTGGCTCGCCCGGTTGCCCTGGGTGCCGTTCGGCGACCTGATCGAGTGGCTGGACCGGCTGCCCGAACCGCAGGCGACCGCCGGCACCGTCGGGGTGGGTGTCCTGGTCGGTCTGGTGATCGCCGGGATCGGCACCGCCGAACGGCTGATCGTCACCGTCGACGCGGCGCAGGTCCGGCTGCGCCGCTCCGACGAGAACCGGACCGTCGCACGGGTCGACACCCGGGTGGTCTTCCTCGCCGACAAGCACCTGGTGCTGCTCGACGCCGACGGCGCGGAGCTGGTCCGGGAGTCGACGGACCTGCCGGCCGGCCAACTGGCGGCGGCGTTCCGGACCCACGGCTGGGGTTGGGCGGACGACGACCCGCACCGGTCGGCGTACCGGCTGTGGGTTCCGGACCTGCCCGGGTTGCCGGCCGGCGCGGACCCGCTGCTGCGCGCCCGGGAGCGGGCGATACAGCGGGACCGCCGCGACGACGCCCGGGAGTTGCGCCGCGAACTGGGGCAGCTCGGGGTGGTACTGCGCGACGAGAGCAAACGGCAGTACTGGCGGTTGACCAGTCGGGCCCTCACCCCCGGGCCGGACCAGCCGACTTCGGCCGAGCGGGACGCGGACGGGCGGTAGCGTCTGTCCCAGCAGACCCTGGGAGCCGCGCGATGACCGAACAGCAGCCGTACCGGGTGGTGTCCCGACACCCCGGCTTCGAGCTGCGTCGGTACCACGCCCACCTGGTGGCCGAGGTGCAGATCCAGGCGTCGTTCACCCGGGCGCCGATCGAGGCGTTCCGGCCGCTGGCCGCGTACCTCGGCGGCGCCAATCGGGCCCGGCACCCGATCGGTGCGGCCGCGCCGGCGATGGCGGCGACCGGCGGCTCGGAGAAGATCGCCATGACCGTGCCGGTGGTGCAGATCGAGGACGAGCGGCCGGGTTCGTACCTGATCCAGTTCGTCATGCCGGCCACCTTCACCACCGCCACCCTGCCCGAGCCGGTGGATCCCCGGGTACGGATCCGGGAGGTGCCGGCGCGACTGGCGGCGGCCGTGCGGTTCTCCGGGCGGTGGACGGAGCAGGCGTTCAGCCAGCGGGCCACCATGCTCGGCCGGTCGGTGACCGCGGCCGGGCTGCAACCTACCGACGCCATCCGGTACGTCCGCTTCGACCCGCCGTGGAAGCCGTGGTTCCTGCGCCGCAACGAGGTCGTGCTGCCGGTCGTCGAGTGAGCTACCTGTACCTGAGCTGCCGACCGAGACGGGCCTGGTGGGGCCGGGCGGCCTACGCTGAGCCGGTCACCCGCGCACCCAGGAGGAGCCATGACCCGGTACGTCGCCCTGCTGCGCGGGGTCAACGTCGGCGCCACCACCCGGCTGGCGATGGCCGACCTGCGCCGGATCGTCACCGACCTCGGCCACGAGGACGTCAAGACGTACCTGCAGAGCGGCAACGTGGCCTTCAGCAGCACGGTGCGCGATGCGGAGAAGCTGGCCGCCGGGATCGAGCGGGCGCTCACCGACGAGCTGGCGATGACCGTGCCGGTGTTGGTGCGCAGTGGCCGGGAGTTGGCGGCGGTCGCCGGCGGCAACCCGTACGCCGACCGGGAGGACGACCCGACACGACTGCTGGTGGCCTTCCTCGCCGCCGCCCCGAAGACGTCCACTGTGGATGCGCTCGCCGTGCCCGGTGGCGAGAACGTGTCGTTCACGGTGACCGGCCGGGAGGTGTTCCTGCACTACGTCGACGGCGGTTACGGCCGGTCGAAGTTCACGAACGCGTACCTGGAGAAGAAGCTCGGCGTGGTGGCCACCACCCGCAACTGGAAGTCGGTGCGGGCACTGGCCGAGCTGACCGGCTCCTGAGCACGGTGGGGGTGCCGGGCGGGCCGCGGAGCTGCTCGGGATGGCCCAGCCGCCGCTGAGCCAGTCGATCCAGCGGCTGGAGCGGGAGCTGACGGTCGAGCTGTTCGACAGGTCCCGCCGCCAGGTACGCCTCACCACCGCCGGTGAGCTGCTGCTCGGCGAGGCGGAGGAGCTGCTCGCCGGCGAGGGTCGACTGCGCAGCCTGATGGGGCAGATCCGCGCCGGTGAGCTGGGCGTACTCCGGGCCGGGGTGCCACCGGAGACGCCCGCCGTGACGCTGCGCTCGCTGCTGGACGGGCTCACCACCCGGGCGCCCGGCCTGGACGTGGAGCTGCACGAGCTGACCACTGCCGAGCAGGTGCGGATGCTCGCCGAACGGACCCTGGACGTGGGGCTCGTGCATCACCCGGTGGCCGCGGACGGGCTGCGCTTCGGCGCCCCGGTCGACGTACCCCTGGGGGTGTTGCTGCCGCGCACCTCGCCGCTGGCCCGCGGCCGTGCGGTGACGCTCGCGTCGCTGGCCGACCTGGATCTGGTGGCCGCGCCCCGCGCCACCGCCCCCGGCTGGCACGACCACCTGCTGGCGGTGTGCCGACGGCACGGTTGGCGCCCGGCCCGGGTACGCCCGGCCCGCAACCCGGAGTTCCTCTTCGGGCTGGTGCTGGCCGGCGGCGGGGTGGCCGTGGAACCGGCGGCGGTGGCCCGCCGGGAACCCCGGATGGCCTGGCGGCCGATCACCGACGCGCCGCTGGCGAAACGCACCTCGGCGGCCTGGCCGGACCGGTCGGCGCACCCGGCGGCGGCGATGTTCGGCCAACTCGCGGCGGAGGTGCTGGGCGACGCCGAGCCCGCCGCTCCCGCGCCGCCCGCGACGTCGGTGCCGGCGGAACGGCCGTGGCCGGTGCTGTTCGACACGACCGGGTGACCCGCCCCCGCGTTGCGCTCGTCACCCCGCGATAAGCGGTGAATCGACCTTCCCCTCGGGTATGGATGACAGGCAACGAAGATGACGCGAAGGAGCCCGCAGTGGCAATCACGATTCCCGACATCAGCCTGAACGACGGCACCACCATTCCGCAGCTCGGCTTCGGGGTGTTCCAGATCGAGCCGAAGGACACCGTCGCGGCGGTGACCACCGCGCTCGAGGTGGGCTACCGGCACATCGACACCGCCGAGATGTACGGCAACGAGGCCGAGGTCGGCGAGGCGGTACGGATGTTCGGCCTGGACCGGGACGCGGTCTACGTGACCAGCAAGCTGAACAACGCCTTCCACCGCCCCGACGACGCCCGCAAGGCGTTCGACTCGACGCTCGCGGCGTTGAAGATGGACTACATCGACCTGTTCCTGATCCACTGGCCGCTGCCGACGCTGTACGACGGCGACTACGTCTCGACCTGGAAGGTGCTGGAGGAGTTCCAGCGCGACGGCCGCGCCCGCTCGATCGGCGTGTCGAACTTCCAGGTGCCGCACCTGGAGCGGCTGGCCGCCGAGGCGAGCGTGGTGCCGGCGGTCAACCAGATCGAGGCGCACCCGTACTTCACCAACGACGAGGTCCGCGCCTACGACCGGGAGCACGACATCCGCACCGAGGCGTGGTCGCCCATCGCGCAGGGCAAGGTGCTCGACGACCCGACGGTGCTCGACATCGCCGAGCAGGTCGGGCGGACCCCGGCGCAGGTGGTGCTCCGCTGGCACGTGCAGCGCGGCGACATCATCTTCCCGAAGTCGACCACCCCGAAGCGGATCGAGGAGAACACCCGGATCTTCGACTTCGAGCTGGACGACTCGGCGATGCAGCGGATCACCGCGCTGGACAAGGGTGAGGCCGGCCGGCAGGGCCCGAACCCGGACACCTTCGCCTACCTGCCCAACTGACCTGAGCCGCCTCGACACCACCTGGTGACCTGTCATCAGCCGCCCCGCCGACCTCAGCTCCCGGTCGGCGGGGCGGTCAGGTCGAGCTGCCAGTCGTTGGCACGCATCATCCGCCCCGGCGGGTATTCGAAACCGGTCTCACCGAGCAGCGTGAAGCCCGCCTTGCGGCACACCGCGTTCGAGGCGGGATTGTCGACCGAGGGGTAGGCGTGGGCGAAGCGCCGGTCCCGTCGAGCGCGGGCCACGTCGAGCGCCGCGCGCACCGCCGCCGTGGCCAGCCCTCTCCCCCGGTACGCGGGCAGCACCGCCCAGCCCAGCTCGTACACCGGTTGCTCGCGCCACTCGCGGGCCCAGTAGCCGACGCTGCCCGCCCGTGCCCCGTCCGGCAGCACCAGCGTGAACATGCAGCCCTGCCCGGCGTCGGCGAAGTGCACGTACCGGTCGTGGCGGGCGAGGACCTGCTCGTCGGTCTCCGGGCCGCCGGTGTGCCTGCGCGTGTCCGGTGAGTTGAGCTGCCGCAGCAGGTCGAGGTCGTCCTCGTGCCACGGCTCGATGCGTACCTGAGCCATCCCGCTCCCCCATTCGTCGACCTCAGTCAAGCCGATCCCACCGACATTCCGCCCCGAAACCGCGCCCGCTAGATCGGATCTAGCGGGCGCCTGTCGTCACCTCGCGCCTTCAGGATGGAGGGAAGGTGGGCCATGACGCCGTTGCGGATCGCCGTGATCGTCGGCAGCACCCGCGAGGGGCGGGTCGGCGACCGGCTCGCCCACTGGTTCGTCGAGCAGACCGCCCGGCACGACGACCTCACGGTGACGGTCGTTGACCTGACCGAGTACGACTTCCCGGCCACCTACCCCGCCGAGCCGACCGCGTCCATCCGGGCGTTCGTCCGCGAGGTGGGCCGGGCGGACGCGTTCGTCGTGGTCACCCCCGAGTACAACCACAGCTTCCCGGCACCCTTGAAACAGGCCATCGACTACGCGTACGACGAGTGGCAGGCCAAGGCGGTCGGCTTCGTGTCGTACGGCTGTCGGTCCACCGGACTGCACGCGGTCGACCAGCTACGTACCGTATTCACTGCCCTGCACGCGATGACGGTGCGCGACGTCGTCGGGATCGACCTGCTCGCCGGCGAGCCGACCGCCCGGTGCACCGACGAACTGCGCCGCGACGTCGGCGCCCTGCTCGACCAGCTGCGCTGGTGGGGTGTGGCGCTGCGCGACGGCCGGGCGGCTCGACCCTACGTCTCCTGAACACGTCCACCACGAAAGGTAAGGATCATGAGTAGACGCACCACCGGTCTGGCCATCGAGGCCGAGGGGCTCACCCGCTCATTCGGCGACACCCGGGCGCTGGCCGGCATCGACCTTCAGGTGCCCGCCGGCACCGTCTACGGCCTGCTCGGCCCGAACGGCGCGGGTAAGACCACAGCGGTCCGGGTGCTCGCCACGTTGCTGCGCCCCGACGGCGGCGCGGCCCGGGTCTTCGGGCACGACGTGGTCACCGAGGCCGACAAGGTCCGTTCCCGGGTCAGCCTCACCGGCCAGTACGCCTCGGTCGACGAGGATCTGACCGGTACGGAGAACCTGGTGCTCCTCGCCCGCCTGCTCGGCCTGCGCAAGCCGGCCCCTCGGGAGCGCGCGGCGGCCCTGCTCGCCGCGTTCGGGCTGACCGAGGCGAGCGACCGTCAGGTGAAGAAGTACTCCGGCGGGATGCGGCGACGCATCGACATCGCCGCCAGCATCCTGAACACCCCGGATCTGCTCTTCCTCGACGAGCCGACCACCGGTCTCGACCCGCGCAGCCGCAACCAGGTGTGGGAGATCGTCCGGGCGGTGGTGTCACACGGCACGACGGTGCTGCTGACCACCCAGTACCTCGACGAGGCCGACCAGCTCGCCGGGCGGATCGCGGTCGTCGACCACGGCCGGGTGATCGCGGAGGGCACCCCGGGTGAGTTGAAGTCGTCGATCGGCTCCGGCACCGTCCACCTGCGACTGCGCGACCCCGGGCAGCGACCCGAGGCGGAGCGGGTGCTCCGGGAGGCGCTCGGCGTGCCGGTGCAGCTCGCCGCCGACCCGGTGGCGTTGACCGCCCGCGTCGGTGAGGCCGGCACCGACCTCGACGCCAGCGCCCAGGCCGCTCAGGTGCTCAACGACCTGGCCCGCGCCGGCATCGTCGTCGACAACTTCTCCCTCGGCCAGCCCAGCCTGGACGAGGTCTTCCTGGCCCTGACCGACCACCCCGCCGTGCCGGCCGACGAGCGCGACGACGAGCTGGAGGCAGCCCGATGAGCGACACCACGACCACCACGACCGAGCGGGCGCCGTCCGTCTACGTCCCGTCCGCCGAGGCGCTGGCGACAGTGCTCGCGCCCGGTGCCCGACCGCCCCGGCCGAGCGCGCTGGGCGCGTCGCTCACCTTCGGCTGGCGGGCCCTGCTGAAGATCAAGCACGTGCCGGAGCAGCTCTTCGACGTGACCGCGTTCCCGATCATCATGGTGCTGATGTTCACGTACCTGTTCGGTGGCGCCCTCGCCGGCAGCCCGCGCGACTACCTGCAGTTCTTCCTGCCCGGCATCATGGTGACCAGCGTCGTCATGATCACCATGTACACCGGCGTCGGCCTCAACACCGACATCGAGAAGGGCATCTTCGACCGGTTCCGGACGCTGCCCGTCTGGCGCCCGGCCGCCCTGGTCGGCATGATCTTCGGCGACGTGCTGCGCTACATCCTCGCCGCCCTGGTGATCCTGGGCCTCGGGCTGGCGCTCGGGTTCCGCCCCGAAGGCGGGGTGGTCGGGGTTGCCGCCGGGATCGGACTGCTGGTGGTCTTCTCGTTCGCGTTCTCCTGGGTGTGGACGTTCTTCGGGCTGATCCTGCGCAGCGAGAAGTCGGTGATGGGGGTCAGCATGATGGTGCTGTTCCCGCTGACGTTCCTCAGCAACGTCTTCGTCGAGCCGAGCACCATGCCCGGCTGGCTCCAGGCGTTCGTGAAGGTCAACCCGGTGACGCAGCTGGTGGCCGCGATCCGGGGAGCGATGAGCGGCGACTCGGACCCGTCGGCCACGATGTGGCTGCTGCTGTGGAGCGCTGGCTTCGTGCTCGTCTTCGGCACCCTGACCATGTACAAGTACAACCGCCGTTGACCCTGCGACGGGCGCCGCCACGGCCGTGGCGGCGCCCGTCCGTCGTTGGTGCGTCGGCCGGTGCTCAGACGACCGCCGGTACGCCAGCTCGGGTGACGCCGCGCAGATGGGCGACATCCTGACTGGGTGGTGCGCCGAATTGGCGACGATATTCACGGCTGAACTGGGACGGGCTCTCGTAACCGACGCGGCTGCCCACCCCGCTGACGTCGTTGGGGTGGGTGGCGAGAAGGAGCCTGGCCTCCTGCAACCGGATCTGCTTCTGGAACTGGATCGGGCTCATCGCGGTCACCGCCTGGAAGTTGCGATAGAACGCCGAGACGCTCATCCCGGACAGCCGCGCCAGATCCTCCACCCGGAACGCCTCCGCGTAGTGGTCGCGGATCCACCGCACCGCGCGCGCGATGTGACTGAGGCTGCTGTCGGCCAGGCCGAGCTGCCGGACCGCGGCACCCTGCTCCCCGCTGAGCAACAGCCAGAGAATCTCCCTTTTGATCAGGGGCGCGAGCACCGTGACGTCCCGAGGTCGGTCCAGCAGCCGAAGCAATCGGACCACCGCGTCGCCGAGTTCGTCGGGAGCGTCGCTGACCACCATCCCTGACGGTGCCCCGCCCGGCAGGGGCGGGAGGTCACCCGGGGCGGCCTGCAACAGCAACTCCGCGACCGTGGCCGGGTGCAGCACCAGCCCGAACCCCAGCGCGGGTGAGTGGGCACTGGCCTGGGTGAAACGCCCGGTGACCGGCAGATCGACCGAGGCGACAAGGTACTGGCCGGCCCGGTACTCGTACACGCGGTCGCCCAGCGCCATCCGTTTGGCGCCCTGCGCGATGAGCGCCAGCACGGTGCCCGACATCGACGTGGTCGGCGCGGTCTGCTCGTCGACCTTCGAAATCAGCACCCCGTCGAGGGCGGTGGACATGTCCGGGCGGGCGTGTCGGGCCAGCAACGCCCGAAGCTCATCGAGGTACACGCCCCGATTGAAGCACATGACCGATGCTCGTCACAACGAGAGAATCAGGCAAGTACCGAAGAGCATCTTTCTAACGTTTCTGCTGGTGGCGATGCTCTTATTGGAGTGTCAGTTTTTCGAGATCTCAGCAAGCGCTAGACGATTAAGGAGTCACTTCGATGACTGTCCACCACGGGTTCCAGGCCACCATGACCGCGCAGCCGGGGAAGGCAGACGAGCTGATCGAGCTGTTGCTCGACGCGCCGTCCCTGCCTCACCACGACTGCGTCGTCTTCCTCGTGGCCCGCTCGGCCGCCGACCGTGACGTCGTCCACGTCATCGAGGGCTGGACCAGCGCCGAGGCGCACAGCGCGTTCTTCGCCGGGGAGCAGGCGCAGGCCCTGGTCGCGAAGCTTCAGCCGCTGCTAGCCGGCGACTCGACGTACACCGACGCGGTGCCGGTCGGCGGCAAAGCGACCTTCTGAGCCGGCGACCACACCCCGCCACCCCGACCCGTACCAGCGAAAGGATCCTGATGAACCTCCCCCGACCGGGCATCGACCCCGAGTTGCTCGTACCCCTGACCGAGTTGCCGCCCATGCCGCCGCTCGGCCCCGAGGTGATCGAACTGCTGCGCCACTTCCCCCAACCGTCGATCGAGACCCAGCTGGACGGCCGGGCGATCTCCCGGCGCGAGGTCGCCGTACCCGCCGGGGACGGAGTTCCGATCCCGCTGTCCATCTTCAGCCCCACCGACCGTGCCGCCGGGGCGCCGTGCGTGTACTGGATCCACGGCGGCGGGATGATGTGGGGCGACCGCTTCTCGAACATCGACATCCCGCTGGAATGGCTCGACCGGTTCGGTGCCGTCGTGATCTCGGTGGACTACCGGCTGGCCCCGGAAGCCACCGGTACGACATTGGTCGACGACTGCTACCACGGCCTGCTCTGGGTGGCCGAGAACGCCGCTGACCTCGGCATCGACCCGGCCCGCATCGTCGTGGCCGGTGCCAGCGCCGGAGGTGGCCTGGCCGCAGGGGTCACGCTGATGGCTCGCGACCTCGGCACCCCGGCCATCGCCGCCCAGCTGCTGTCGTGCCCCATGCTCGACCATCGCAACAGCAGCAGCTCCAGCCTTCAGTACAGCGGCCTGGACGGCGTGTGGACCCGGGAGATGAACGAGTTCGGGTGGCGCAGCGTCCTCGGCGACAACACCGGCGACAACGTCTCCCGGTACGTCTCACCCGCCCTGGCTGACGACCTGTCCAACCTGCCGACGACCTACATCGACGCCGGGACGGCCGAGGTGTTCCGCGACGAGGACGTCACCTACGCGACCCGGATCTGGGCCGCCGGCGGCCAGGCCGAGCTGCACGTGTGGGCTGGCGGCTTCCACGGATTCTCGGCGCTGTTCCCGCACGTTCGCGTCTCCGACGCGGCACGGCGCACCCAGGCCGACTGGCTCGCCCGAGTTCTGGAACCCGGCCCTGACCTCAAGGACTGAACCCGACCCATGGCCGGCGCTGACCATCCGGCGCGCCGGCCGTGGGTTCAGAGTCGCCAGGGCGGCGGGTCGGACGGCAGGTAGCGGCAGGTGGTGCCGGTGGAGACGGACCCGCGCAGGTGGCCAGCCAGTGCTGGATGTCGGTCGTCGAGCTTGCGCAGCGTGTCGCGGATCCGCGCGGTCACCGTCTTGCGGGCCCGCTCGACCTCGTCGCCCAGGCGGCGGCTCCGGCCGGCGAGGCCCGCCGCGGCACGCAGCTCGTCGAGCAACGCACCCCGCTCGGCGTCCAGCTTGGACACCTTCCGGTCGTCGTCGCGCGCGGCGGCCCGGTCGATCTCCTCGTCGAGGCGGGCCAGGTGCCGCCGGTAGCGGGCCTTCGCCTCGTCGTCGAGGACCGGGTCGGCCCCCATCCGGCGGGCGGCGACCAGCTCCGGCCCGGCCGCCGGGTCGAGCAGTTCGACCGCCGGTACGTCACTGCCCGGCCGGCTGAGCAGCAGGTGCAGGTCACGCAGGCCCTTGGCGTTGGGCAGGTGCACCACGACACCGTCGTACGCGAGCTGCCAGACCGGCCCGTCGTGCCGAAACTCGTACCCCTCGATTGCAGCCGCGACCGGCGCGGCCCGGCCGGGCGCGACAACCTGGCCCGACCCGGCGGCCTGGCCCCAACCAGCAACCTGGCTCGAATCGACGGCCTGGGCTGGGCGGCCGGCGTCGATGGTCGTCGCGGCGTCGAGCCGGTCGAGCACCTGGGTCATGCCGAGAGCGGTCGCCTCCTGAACGGCGGCAGCGCGTAATGCGGTCGACGTCGTTGAGTCGCCGGGGTGGCCTCGGCCGGCGAGGGCGTTCGCGAGGCCGGTGCGGGCGAGCAACGACCAGGGCCGGGAGCCCAGCCGGTCGGCCGAGTTCCGAGCGGCGGTGAAGCCGGCGATGGCGTCGTCCCAGCGTTCCTGGGCGGCGTCGACAAGCGCCAGCCAGTGGTCGACGGGGCCGCTGATGTCGCAGCCGAAGATCCCTACCGTCCACTCTCCGCGGTGCGGGGCGAGCGCGGCCCGCGCGGCGTCGCAGCGCTGCGGGTCGGCGGACGCTGCGGCGGCCTGCGCGCGGAGCCGGAGCCAGAGCGGCGACACCGGGCGCGGGTACCGGATGGCGGCGGCCTCGATGCCGGCGGTCAGCCGGACCGCCGTCTCGCCGTCGCCCCGCTCCGCCGCGGTGATCGCCCGCAGCAGCTCCCGGTACGGGTAGTCGATCGGGGCCAGCCCGTCCACCAGCGCGGCGGCCTCGTCGACCCGCCCCTGAAGCAGCAGCCGGGACCACCGCAGGTGGTGGCCCATGAACCCGAACTCGGTGTGGCCCGGGTCGGTCTGGTCGGTGATGATGGCGAACCGCTCGTCGGCCATGGTGAAGTCGCCCCGGAACGCCGCGATGATCCCGCTGTCGATGGCCGCGGCCATCCGGTGCCGGGCGAAGTCGCCCTGCCGTTCGGCCTCGACGAATGTGGTGAGCTCCTCGACGAAGCGAGGGTCGCCCAGCTCCAGCAGCGCCACCCAGCGCAGCGAGGTGGCCCACAGCTCGGTCTCCCGGTCGCCCGTCCGGCGGGCCACGTCCCGGATCTCGGCGGTGAGCGCGGCTCGGGTCGCAGCGGTGCCGAGCCCCCAGGTCGTGTCGTGGCGGGCCCAGAGGCTGAAGGTGAGCGCCTCGTCGTCCTGCCCTCTACGGGCGATCGTCTCGCTGGCGGTGATCAGGTCGGCGACCAGGGCGCCGACCGTCGCGGTGGCGTCCGGTTCGCCGATCAACCGGCGGTACGCCTCGCGCACCAACTCTGCCGCCTCGATCGACTGGGCGGTCTCCACCTGGCGGGCGCGGTTCACGGTGAGCGCGACCCGGGCCAGCAGCACCGGGTCGTCGAGGGAACGGGCCAGCCTGGCGGCCTCGGCCAGCAGTCGGGTGACCTCTTCCCGGCCGGCGTGGTGATAGTGCGACTCGGCGAACTCGACGAGGATCCGCACTCGTTGCGTCTGGTCTTCGACGATCTCGAGAGCTCGGCGAAAGTGCACGGCCGCCTCGTCGCCGGCCAGCCGGGCGAACGCGTCCCGCCCGGCGGCGACCAGCAGCGTGGCCACCCGGGCGCGATCGAGCGCGGTGCCGGCGAGGTAGGCGTGGCGGGCGAGGTCGGCCGGGACCAGTCGGTCGGTGAGCTCCCGCAGGTCGTCGACCGCCCGGACGACCGCGCCGTGCCGGGCCCGCCGGTCGTCGTCGGTCAGCCCGTCGTAGAGGGTTTCGCGGACCAGGTCGTGGGCGAAGGCGAACCGGCCACCGCCCCGGGCTACCACCAGTCGGGCGGTCACCGCCCGGTCGAGCAGCCGGTCGACCTGCGCCGTCGGTGCGGCCGCGCAGGCTGCCAGGACCTGACGGTGGAACTCACGCCCCAGCACGGCGGCGACGGTCAGCGCCTCGACCACGGCGGCGGGCAGCTGGGCCAGGCGGCGCACCGCCTCCCGTACGCCGGGTGCGATCGCGCCGACCGCGTCGTCGGCGTGCCACAGCCGTGCGGTCTGCTCGACGAAGAACGGGTTGCCGCCGGTGCGCCGGTGCACCTCGTCGACCAAGCCGGCCTCGGGCTCCCGGCCGGCGGTCCGGGCCATCAGTGCGGCCACCTCGTCGCGGGTGAAACCGGTGAGGGTGATCGTGGTGGCCTTCGCAACCAGCGGCATCAGCAACGGGCGCAGCGGATGCTCGCCCGACTCGACCTCGGCGTCGCGGTAGGTGCCGATCAGCAGGAGCCGTTCGAACCAGGTGTGCTGGGCGGCGAAGCTCAGCAACCGCAGCGAGGCCGGGTCGGCCCAGTGCAGGTCGTCGAGGACGACCACGACCGGCCGGTGCTGGGAGACCGCGACCAGCGCGGCGGTCACCGCGTCGAACAGCGCGAACACCTCCCGGTCGGCGGCGTCCCCGCCGGTGTCGATGCCGGCCCAGCTGGCGGCGCGGCCAGCCTGCTCGCCACTGGTGTCGGCCTCGCCGAGAAGGGCTGCGAGGGCCGGCTCGGCGGACTGCCGCGCCACCGCCCAGTCGTCGGCGGAGCGCCGCAGGCCGCGCAGCACCTGCACCCACGGCCAGTAGCCGGGGGCGCTGTCGGAATCCCAGCAGGCGGCACCGAGCACCAGCGCGCCTCGCTGCCGGGCCTCCCGGGCCGCAGACGTGACGAGGGTCGTCTTGCCGATGCCCGGCTCGCCGGTGACCAGGACGAAACCGCCGTGGCTGGTGGTGGCGCGATCCAACTCGGCGCGCAGCAGGCCCGCGGGGTGATCCCGCCCGATGATGGCGTCGGCGCGCCGCGCGTCCATGGTTTTCAGACGGTACTGGAACCGTCCGACAGCGCGGGCGGGTTAATCGGCCGAACGCCTCGCGGGGATCTCTGCCCGGCTAGGGGGCCTTTGGAGCTGATGTCGTAAACGAGTCAGCCTCATTACTCCCTATACTTCCCTAAGAAGGGTAAGGTAGGGACAGATGACGGAAGAAGTGTACTCAGTTGAGCAGGTGGCTGACCGCCTCAACCTGCACGTGCGCACGGTGCGCGGCTACATCCGCTCCGGTCGGCTCCGGGCGGTGCGGATCGGCAAGCAGTACCGGATCGCCGCCAGTGATCTCGATGCCCTCACCGGACAGGCCCCGACCGCCACCCGCGTCAGCGGGCAGGCGGAGGTGTCGAGCATCGTGCAGATCGACGGGGTCGACCGGGCCGCCGCCGACCGGCTCGGCACGCTCGTGCTCACCAGCGCCAACACCGCCCACGACCAGGCCCACCCGCTGCGGGTGCAGACGGTGCACGACGAGGAACGGCACCGCATGAAGATCATCATTCTGGGTGACCCCGCCGCCACCGCCGAACTGCTGCACCTGCTCGACGCCGTCCTCAACGCCGACAATGGCCTGCTCGACCGGGAGGTTCGCGATGTCTGACGAGATCCAGGAACGCGCCGGGGTGCCGGTGCTGGTCTGCGACCCGGCGGGGCCGCTGGTGGCCACCGAACAGGACGCGCTGGACCTGATCGGCGCGGCGTTTCTCGGCGCCCAGGTGGTGGCTGTGCCGGCCAACCGGCTCGACGAACGCTTCTTCTCGCTGGGCACCCGCTTCGCCGGTGACGTGATGCAGAAGTTCGTCAACTATCGGCTGCGGCTCGTCGTGGTCGGTGACATCTCGGCACACCTCGCGGACAGTTCGGCACTACGCGCTCTCGTGCACGAGTCGAACCAGGCCGGGCACATCTGGTTCGTCCCCGACCTCGACGCGCTCGACGACCGCCTCCGCTCCGCGTCGTAGCGCCACCTCCACCGCGTCCGGCTCGACACCCTCGGATCGGGCCCGCTCGGCCGCCCAGCGCAGGTAGGCCAGCCACTCCTCGGACGACCAGTCATTGCGGCGGTCGACACCGGCCTCGACCGGAAGGTGGCTGGCCACGACCCGGTCGAGGATCAGCGGCTGCACCCCACCCACCCCACGTCGGTAGCCAGCGAAGTAGAGGACCTTCGTGAACAGGCCCGGCCCCAGCCACGGCAGCCGCGCGTGGTCGGGGTCGCGCAAGCGGCGGTACGCCGTGCGCAGCGCCTCCTCGTCCGGCGCGGACGCGGACACCTCCTCCAGCGCGTACGCCAGGCGCTTGCCCTCCGGGTCGGCGCCGAGCGTCCGGGCGGCGCGCCACGGCCCGTATCCGATCGGTCCGTAACCCCAGATCAGCACGGCGGTCAGCAGTTGCCGGGCGGTGGCCGAGCCGGCCCGGTACGCGTCGGCCACCGCGAAGACGTCACGCCGCCAGACCTCGCCGCTCAATGGAAAGGTGTCCGGCCAGGCGTCCGGCGGCAACCCCGCCCGCCACCGGTCCAGCTTCACGGTGATTGGGGCCTGCTCTCCCGGCAACGGCCTCTGCATGGCTACCTCCCTCAGGTCGCGCGCTTGGGGACCTGCGCCGTTCGGACGCTATGGTCGGGCACTCGTGCACGCCGTCCGCTGACGCCATATCGGGGTATCGAGCGTCTGCCCGCCCTCCGCGCATCTCCAGCACGGTCGATTCAGCGAGTCGTACACATTCCTCGGCGACGAAACCAGGCAGTCTGTTCGGCATGGGGCCAGAAGTCGTCATCGCAGTGGTGTCCGCCGCCGTGTCGCTGATCAGCGTCGCGGTGACGTACCGGACTGCTCTCGTCACCCACCGCCTGCAGGACGAGGCACGCAACCGCGACAAGGTGGAACTCGCCGAGGAGTTGTTTCGGCGTTACCGGGTGCCACTGTTGGCGTCAGCCGAGTCGCTGCAGTCTCGGCTGCACAACGTGCTCAGCCGAAACCTCCTGCGCACATACCTGCACTCCGGCGACAGCGAGGAGCAGCACTACGTCCGCCACAACACCGTGTACGTCCTCGCCGAACACCTGGCCTGGCTGGAGGTCCTCCGCCGGGAACAACGCTTCCTCGATCTTGAGTCGGTGAAGAGCACCAAGGAGCTCTTCGCAGCGATCCAGCGGATTCATCATCCCTTGGCGACCGACTCACTGCCCGGCCCGTTCCGCGTGTTCCGGGGGCACCAGCGAGCCATCGGTGAAGTCATGTTGCGCCGAGTGGAGTCGCCTGAGGGCGCGGTGACAGAGGTGCTGGGATACGCGGCCTTCTGCGACCGCCTCGAAACCGACCCGAGGTTCGCATCCTGGTTCACGCGCCTGCTGACGGAGGTGGACGACGTGGAAGCCCAAGGCCAACACGGAAATGAGCGGCTAATACGCCTGCAGAACGAACTCGTCGAGCTCATCGAACTGCTCGACCCCAAGGGTGAATGGCTCCCGTTGGAGCAACGCGAGCGACTGCCACGACCGACCCCCCTCCTGCCCACCTCGCGGACACCGAACGGCTGACGTTCGCCGGGTGGCTCGTGACTAGCCGGCGGGTGACCGGGTACGCGCGGTCCATGGGTAGCCACAAGCAGAACAAACACGACAACGACGGCGAGTCGGCGCGAGGTCGGCGCCATCCGGGCAGTGGCGCTCGCGGGCACCAGGGCTCGACCGTGGAGCACTCGCCCGACCAACGGCACCGCCGTACCGCGACCGGCCCGGCTGGCACCGAACGCGACCTGGGCCGGGCCAAGGTCTCGGGCGACGGGCGGATCCAGCGCCAAGGCGGCTCCTGAGCCGACCCCAGCCGGTGCAGCCGCTCGCGTCCGCAGGGCGGCTGCACCGGCTGATCGGTTTCTACGGCGTGGCGCAGGCATCACCTGCAAGCCGACTGCGTCGCGGGATGGACTAAGTCCATCGTCGGCGCGGCGCTGAACTGACGGATGATGGATGCGCGTCGATGTCTGTGCATACCATTCGGTTATGCCCGCTCGCCGCGTCACCGCCGCCGCCAGCATCGCCCTCGCCGCGCTGGCGAGCCTGCTCGCCGTCAACGCCGCCCGCGCCGACGGGCCGGCGATCAGCACTCCCGGCACCCCCACGGTGGTGGCCAACCAACCGCATCAGCTCACGCTCAGCTGGGCGCCCTCCGCCTGGGTCGACGAGTCGGGCGCGGAGCAGCCGATCAACTACGAGGTGCAGGTGCCGCTGGGGCCGAACACGTACCGCTTCCTCGGCTCCACCACCGACACCACGATCACGTTGACCGACCTCGCACCCGGCACGACGTACCGGATCGCGGTTGCCGCCCGCGCGCTCGGCGGCTATTCCGACACCTCGCCCCCCACGACCGTGCGCACCGCGGTCGGCCGCGCGACGGTCAGCTACCTCAACCTCGACTGGGCACCGACGAACAACCAGATCCAGTACGTCCTGCGGGTCACCAACACCGGCACCGGGCCGCTCGACCTGAGCACCGTGCAGGTGCGCTACCACCTGCGCTTCGAGGGCGGAAACACCTCGCTGGTGCCGAACTGCGACTGGGCCGCATTGGGCTGCGACCGGATCCGGCAGACCGTGCAGTTCTCCATCCCGCCGGGAGCGCCGTCGGTGCTCTCGACGCCGGCGCCGCCGTACCCGGCCCCGGGAACGCCGGTTCCCGGCTGGGTGGAGCTGACCTTCACCCACGGCACGCTCACGCCGGGCCAGTCGACGGGGCCGATCCAGCTACGGCACCACCGGCACAACTGGAGCACGATCGACGAACGCGACGACCCGAGCTGGCTCGCCGCCACCGGCCAGTGGACCTCAAACGACCGGATCACGCTCGACGTCGACGGGGTCCGCGAGTTCGGTGACACCTACTCCTGACCACGCGCCGGGCGACCGGCGTGCCCCGGGTCCGGGCGGCCTTGTCCTGACGAGCGCGATGCCTGTGAGTCATCACGATGACCCACAGGCATCAGGCTTCTCGGGGAACTACTCCCGACTCTCTGGCGCCCCGGGTGCTGGGGCGTTGGCGCGCCGCCGCACGGGACGCGGTGACCCACTGCTGCGCAGACAGAGTCATCAGTGGGCTTTGAGGCAGGTGGATGCGGGTGGCGGGGATGCCGAGGGCGCGCAGCCGTGATCGCGCCGCGGCCAGCATCGCGGGTGGACCGCAGAGGTAGATGTCCTGATCGGGCCGGTGGTGTTCGAGCGCGATGGTCAGGGCGTCGCCCCGCTCGGCCGGCTCGGCGCAGGGGTCGTCGGAGAAGGCCGGCACGATGGTCAGCCAGTCGTGCGCGCACTGCAGCTTGTCGAGGGCGATCGAGTCGTACAGGTCGGTGAAGGTGCGCGCGCCGACGACAAGCGTCACCCGCCGGCCGTCCGGTGCGGCGGCCACCTGCTCGACCAGGGCGCGTAGCGGCGCCAGGCCGGTGCCACCGGCGATGAGCAGCAGATCGTTCGTGCTCGCCGGGTCGAGGCTCAGGCCGGTGTCGACGGGTGGGCCGCGATCCAGAGCAGCTCGCCGGGGCGTACCTCATGGACCAGGCGGTGGGAGACGGTGCCGGCGGGTACGGCGCGGACGTGCAGCTCGACGGTGCCGTCCGCGCGTGGGGCGTTGGCGGGTGCGAGCCAGCGCCAGTGACCGGGCAGCCGCGGGGTGCAGACCGGGACCGCCTGACCTGGCTGGAAGGGCAGTCGCCGCCAGGGACGTACCGTCAGGATGGCGATGTCGGGCGACGGCCGGTCATGGCCGATCACCTGGACGTGCCACCAGGCCGGGCCCTCGCCGGCCCGCGCAGCGGCGCGGTGGATCGCATGCGTGGCGTGGCACAGGGCGCGCTCGGCGGCGATGGCGAGCCGCGGGGTCCACTGTGTGTGGGCGTGACGGGCCACGGTGGCGAGCAGCGCGTCGCCGATGGTGGTGGCGTGCGGGAGCAGGTCGAAATGACGGTACGCGCGACCGAGCACCGAGAGCAGCGCCGCCCGGTTCGCCGGGGCGTCACCGCCGACCAGGAGGCGGCCCAGCGCGGTGAAGAACAGCGGCGCGTCGCGGTGTGGGAGCAGCCCGGGGCGGCGGTCTTCGAGCGTGCACCAGAAGTCTCCGGCAGCTCGCGCGTCGACCGACTCCCAGGCAGCGGCCAGGCTCACCCGAGCCGGATGGTCATCGATCAGGTTGGGCATGCCGGCTCCAAGACGTTGACTCGTGGGCTGGCACCGGGGCGGGCGGGAGGAGCTGTGCCGTTGAGGGCCGGCGCAGTTCCGGGACCGAGCACCCGCCCCGGGCCATGCGTCGACTGTCGCGGCTGACCAGGCACAACGGCATGCCACGGTGATCATCGGCGGCATGCGCGATCGGTATGCGCTCCACGCCGCGACTGTCGAATCGGGCAGACTGCGGGCATGACGGAACGCCCGGTGCTGTATCTGGTCGTCTGCGCCGCCGGTCCGGCGGAACACATCGACGAGCTGGTCGACCTCCTGATCGCCGACGGGTGGCAGGTGTGCATGATCGTCAGCCCGACCGCCGCGCCGTGGCTCGACCGTCAGGCGTTGCAGGACAAGACCGGCTATCTGGTACGCGTGGAGTGGCGGATGCCCGGCGACCCCGAGCCGCACCCGCCGGCGGATGTGGTGGTGGCCGCCCCGGTCACGTTCAACACGGTGACGAAGTGGGCGTTGGGCATCAACGACACGCTGGCGCTCGGCGTCCTCAACGAGTCACTCGGGGCGGGACTGCCGATCATTGCGTTTCCGCACGTCAAGGCAGAGCTGGGGGCGCACCCGGCTTATGCCGGTCACCTGGAGGTGCTGCGTGCTGCCGGGGTGGTGGTGGCGGACGGGAAGCCGCTGGATTCGATGAATGGTCCGGCGCGTTGGGGCGTGGTCATTGAGGCGGCACGGTCAGCTCGACGGTCTTGAGGGTGTCTCCAAGCGGCGTGATCGAGCCGCCGCGCCCCCGGTAGGTCGACCACTGCTGAGCGGCATCGAGGAGCGGGCCGTGGTGGGGTGCCGGCGCGGCAAGCTGCTTGCGCCGCCAAAGCCGCGTCAGAGCGTCAGCGAAACCGGTCACCGACTGTTCGGGTGCGGAGGAGTACGCGGGAATCTGCGTCGCCCAAGCCTCGGCCGCAGCCGGCGTGTGACCAGCGCGAACGAGTCGGAGCAGGAGGAATGCAGCGTCGATCCAGGCGGCGCCACGGGCGGGGCTGGACCAGTCGATGAGTCGAACTCTCGTCGCTGACCCTGCTCTTCCCTCGGATACCAGGAAGTTCCGGGGCGTCATGTCGGTGTGCAGGAGGGTGTCGCCGTCGACCAATTCACTGGCGATCAGGCTGTCCCAGCGGTCGGCGAAGGGCCGCACTGCGATCGGCGGGCAAGGCGATAGTTGGCCGCCTAGCTCGATGAGCAGTGCCGCAAGCACCGGCAGGTCGGGGGATCCGGGGGTTAGGTCGGGGTGCCTCCCCGCGACGTGCTCGAAGCCTAGGAGTAGCCAACCGTCGCGCTCAACGGTCCAGAGCAAGCGGGGTGCCGCCTCCGGCAGCCACGGGTTGACGCGAGCCTCGTTGCGGTAGAGCCACGCCACCGGGCTGGCCGACTCCCCGCCCTTGCAGAAGACTCGACCCGATGCCGTGTCGAGGGTGACCGCCACCTGGCAGGCGGCCCCGGTGGGGATCGTCTCGGTCGAACGGATCGGGCCGGTGTGCCGCTCGACTTCTGCCCGTACCGGCTCGGGAAGCTCGTGCCAGTGCTGACGGCGTGGCATGCAGCGGCCCTCCGAACGGCGAGCGGTCCCGGGCAGTCTATGCCCGGGACCGCTGGTCAGCCGCCTTATCCAGTCGGGCTGTCGGTGCACCCGGCGTGGCACTGGGTGCAATCGGCCGCGCCCTCAATCGTCCAGACCGCAGCGTCGACGATGAAGCCGGCGGCTCGCATCGCGTCGACCGTCCGCGAGATGGGGGCACCGATCGGCTGCGGGACGTCATCGTCGGGTGTGGGCTCGGGCTCGTGATGGATGAAGTGGCCGGCGATGCGGTGGCAGAACTCCGCGTAGTCGTGGGTGTGAAGGATGAACGTGTGCCAGCCGATGTCGACCAGAGCGCTCGGGCCGATCGGCCGGGAGGTGACGGCGCAGGTGCCGAGGAAGGCGAGCGCCTGGTCCAGGATCCTGGGCGGTAAGTCGGGGGCCAGCTCGGGGTGGTCGTGGGCGATACGGGCGGACAGCCGGGCGAAGAGTTCGTCAGAGACGAGTGCCCTCCCCGTGCTCCGTTGAGACGTGGTCAGCAGCATGGCGCTCCTTCCGGTGGCTTTCACCGACCGTGCGGCCTGGCGGGCTGACAGCGGATGACGGCGCGAGCATCATCGATATGCGCGCTGCGTATACCGCGCCTCCACGCAGCGGGTTCAATGGATAGGCTCGATGAAGCTGGATGGACGGAGCCGCCGGTGACCCACTCAAACTGCCCTCGCTGCGGCGGACGGCTGGCCCGAGACAACGACAGCGGACGGTGTACGCCGTGCCAGGTCGCCGAGCGGGACCGCTTGAGCGCGCCGCCGCCGGTGCCGGCGACCTTCTGGGAGCACGAGCCGGTGCGACAGGCGCTGGCAGAGCGGCATCTGGGGCGGGTGATCCGGGCGTACCGCTGCCATCCGTACCACGGGCGAGTCGCGTTGCCGCAGACCGTGGTGGCCGGATGGTTGGGGATCACGCAGGCGCAGCTCAGTCGGGTGGAGAACGGGCCACCGCTCGTGCACTTGGACCGATTGGCGCACTGGGCGAATCTTCTCGGGTTACCCGCATCCTGTCTCTGGTTCGACCTCCCTGGACAGGCCCAGCAATCGGTCAGAAAAGCCGAGACCGCTTGCGCCTCAACCGATCCACACGGTGCTGGGCCGGACGAGGGTCGGCGGGCCCTGTTGGCGGGCATCGCCGCTGTCGCTGTGGGCGCGGGTCTGCTCGGCGGTAGCGAGCGTGTTCAGCCTCGGCGAATTGGCACGGCGGATGTCGCTCGACTGAACGCCGTGCTGGAGTTGTACCGGTCGGTGGACCGGGAATCTGGCGGTGGCCTGCTGTATCGGGAGGTGGCCCGGTTCGCGGAGTCGGTGTATCGGATGCTTGATTGGTCGCACCCGGCCGGGCTCACACCGCCCCTCATCGAGGCGGTAGCGACTGCTCGGCAACTGGCCGGCTGGACCGCGCTCGACGCAGGAAGGCACGACGACGCGCAGCGGCACTTTGTCGCCGGGGAGCGCGCCGCGTTGACTGCTGGTAATGCGCCGCTGGTAGCGATGATTCGATATGCGCAGGCCAAGCAGCTTCAACACCTTCGGCATAACCGGGATGCCCTCGCGACACTGCAACTCACTCACGCGCAACTGGGGTCGCACGCCACCCCGGCGACAAAGGCAATGCTCTGGGGCGCGGAGGCAGCCTCGATCGCGGCACTCGGGGACCATCAGACCGCGGTGACAACACTCGGCAAGGCAAGCGACGAATTCGAGCGCGTCAACAAGGAGCGGGAGCCGGCCTGGATGGGCTTCTACGACCGCGGTGAACTGTTGGCTCAGCACGGGCGGGTGTACCGGGACATGGCACGGCGAGACGGCAGGCACGCGCCCGAGGCGGTGCGCTGGGGCAGGGATTCCATCGCTGAGTTTGGTGCGGCGAACGTTCGCAGCACCCTGCTCAACGAGGTCGGGCTGTGCAGCGCGCTGTTCTTGGCCGACGAGCCCGAGCAGGCGCTTGCAGTGGGCGCGCGGGTGCTGAAGCAGGAACGGGCGATGAGCTCCAGGCGGGTACTCGATCGGGTCGTCAATCTGCGTCGTGATCTCGCTCGGCATCGGGAGCTTCCCGAGGTAGCCGAATTCGAACGGGTCATCACCGCTCGGGCTGTGACGGCCGCATGAGCGGGCGGTTCTCCGAGGAGACGATGACCGCGGCCATGCGAGACATCGCTGCTACCTTGGACGTCTCTGCTGAAGGCGCTCGGCTGCTGCAGTTGACTAACAACGCGGTCTTCGCCCTTCCTCGGCCAGGAATCGTCATTCGGATCGCGCGGACACACCAACTCCTGGATCGGGTTACCAAGGTCGTCCATCTCGGACACTGGTTCGCCGAAGTCGACGCGCCAACGATCCGGCTGGCACCCAACGTCGAGCAGCCGATCCAAGTCGGCGACGTGGCGGCGTCAGTTTGGCGCTATATCCCCTCGCAACTACCTGCTCCGACGGTGGAAGATCTGGGCTTTGTGCTGCGCAAGTTCCATGCACTCGACCTGCCAGCCTTCGGCTTGCCGTTCTGGGATCCGATCGGTGACGCACGACGACGTCTGGTCGACGCCGACGGCCTCGATCCGGATGACTGTGATTTCCTCGTGGAGTGGTGCGACCGCCTCGAGCCGCAGATCGTTGCGCTCAACCGTCAGGCGGAACCGCAGCTCATTCACGGTGATGCCCATGCCGGAAACCTGCTGCGGATGTCACCGAACCGAGCGGTCTTGTGTGACTTCGATGCTACGTGTGTTGGCCCCTGGCTGGTTGACTTCGCAGCAGTAGCAGTTAGCGAGGTTCGGTTTGGAAGAACGGGAGCGTACAATGCTTTAGCGACCGCCTACGGATCCGACGTAACCTCAGACCCGTCATGGACAACCTTGCGGCAGGCTCGCGAATTAAAGATGATTGTTGCGGCCGTGCCGTTGCTAGGCAGCTCACCGGACGTCGCGGCCGAGTTCAAGAATCGTCTGCGGTCAGTGCGGGATGATGATTTGAAGGCCCGGTGGGTGCCACTCGCCGATCTCACCCAACGGTCTAAAAAAGTGTTTCGTTGACCATGTAGTAGCCGACTAATACAACATCACGTTCGTTGACTACCGCGACCGCCTCTCGATGCCGTAGTGAACTAGCAAAGGTCCGGACACGAGCCGCTTGCCCTTCCGAAAGCTCGAAGCTACCGTCTCTAACAATCAGGCGAAGCGAGTCGTAGAGTTCGACGACGAAACCGCCGCTGACAGGATAGGTCTGCAGTACGTCTTCTGGATTTATGCTGTCGAACGACGCACCCTGGTACCTCGGGCTCGGCTTAGCCTCTATCTCGTCACCTTCCCTCGTTCGAATGTCGATGACCCGCATCTTGCCGTTCCAACCTACAAGAAGGTGATTATTAGTGTTACCGAGGACCTCAAATTCCCCGGCGACCTGGTACTGGGAGTGGCTCTTGGTTGAAACTTTGTTGGCGCTGGTCGCCGCTGAGTAGACTACCGAACTGAGATCCGCCTCGCCCTTATAACCAATAACTTGACTCTCTTCGTAGCGGGCGGCCTCGTGAGTCTTCGACTCTTCAATCTTCGCCGCCAGGAAGCGAGGTACCGCATCACCGGTATAGTTTAGAAGATTGCGGTGCGAATGCGATGTCGACATCGATGAGTCAGCAACTTTAGTCCAGCTGGACTGGCGGAAACCGGGGATTCCTCCGGAGGCGAACCGTACCCGTGCGAAGTAAAGTCCCCGCTCTTCCGCCGACAAGTTTATTGCAGCGTAACGAACTGAGACTTTGGAGACACGGAAGTCAGTCTGTTGATTCAGTGGGTAGCCGCGATCTGGATAGCTGGCGTTTACGTAGCTCTCCAAAAGGCCTTCAGGGGTTGCCAGGTATACGCGATCAGCATAGATCTGCGTATCCAAAACTAGCCCCCCGTAGGACTCAGACTCGCTGCGACTGAATAGCCAATGCGGCAAATCTACCGTTAGTGAGTCGGAGTCACGATAAGGCAGCAAGAACGCCGCCTCCATATCAGGAACACGCATCATTGCGCGGAACTGCTCACCAACCTTCCAATCATTTCGGAAGATTAGGGTCTGGATGACATTACTGATCGAAGCACCGTAGGTCTTTGTCAGATACTTTCCCACAGATTCAAGGTCGGCAAATTTTAACACCCCCAAGCGGTCCCACATGTACAATCGCCGCTTGTAAAGCCATGCGTCGCGATATTCGCCAGCAACCCTGACCCTCGCAACGAATATTTTGCTCATTACAACCGCCTCGTCAAAATTCGAGTATAGGTTGTGTAAGAAATAAGGCCTTCTTTGTGCCAGCGCTCGACCAATTCGTCAGGTGGCGGGCTCCGGAACTTCATCCCGCGCCGCCCTCCAACCGGGAAGCCATGCCATGGATCAGTCCGATTGATTGGGATCGAGAAAAACGCGATCCGCTCTCCGCGCGTACCGAAGGCTTCTGAGCCTTCTCGAGCCACCGCCCAATACTGGCCGGCCGAGTCAAGCCAATCTTGGTACTCGGCCTCGCAAAATACATGACATTCATCTGGACGCTCGATAGCCCAAAGGGATTTTGGATGCCGCGTCCCACTGGCGGCTCGATGCACGTCCAAGGATAGGTAGGCGGTCTCGGAACACGACGTGAATAGGATCCCCGAAGAGTTTGCGCTAACCCGTTTGCATTGTCGCTCCATCGGCTCGAACTGCCGCTGGCCGTACCGTTCCCCCGATGCGCCCTCGGCTGCCCCGTCCACGATCGCAACACTAGCGGCTTAAGTCCAACTGTGGGATCCCCCAACCTGCCAAGATCAGCTGCCGAGCCGTTCAGTTGCGACTCCGACGTGAACACATCTCACATTAGCTACTCGGTGGCTACGTTGTTTACTCGCACTCGAACGCGACCACTCATACCCCTGGCCATTCGGAGTCAAGGGGCATACGAGCCAGGTCATCTTCAAGCACGAAACGTAGCGTACTATCCCGATTGACGGATTTGCCGAGAATCCTGCCTCCGCCTTCATGGTCGATTGGTTGCAAGACCACCGACGTTTCTGACGCCCATCCACAGCTGGCGGCAGATGAGCCGGCGAACTCCTAATGGACTTGATCGGCAATCAAGGTCCGCGGGGCGGCATGTCGGGACGGCACCTCGTTACGGGAGTCCGTTAACGTGCCGGGATGACGGATCTTGAGCGCGGTGTCTACGAGCACCTGATCACCCACGAGCTGGCCGATCGCCTCCAGCACGTCGACCCCGCCCTGATCCAGCACCACAAACTCGACCCGGCTGACGCCCACACCGCCCTCGCCCGCCACATCGCCACCCTGGCCGCCCGTGCCCTCCAGGCCGTCCCCAGCGGCGACGACAAGCTCCACCACCAGGTCGCGATGGCGAACCAGATCGCGGGCGCCATCGCCGCCCTCAGCCCCAAGGCAGCGACCGATCAGGACCAGGTGACCGACACCAAGCACCTGCTGCACGCCATCGCCGCCCCACCAACCCCACCTGCGGAACCCACCTTCCCGCAGCGCCCCGCGACCCCCCTCTCCACCGGCGCACTGCTGGTCAACGGCCGCCACCAGCCCCGCATCGGCCACGAGGTCAACCACGAGATGGCGTCGGCCGAGAGCGTCGACCTGCTCTGCGCGTTCATCAAGTGGTACGGCCTCCGCATCGTCGAGCCGGCCATCCGCGAGCTGATCGCCCGAGGCGGCAAGGTCCGCGTCATCACCACGACCTACCTGGGCGCGACCGATCAGCGAGCGCTAGACCGGCTCAAAGAACTGGGCGCCGAGGTCAAGGTGTCGTACGAGACGCGGACCACCCGGCTGCATGCCAAGGCGTGGCTGTTCCGTCGCAACAACGGCACCACCACCGCGTACGTCGGCTCGTCGAACCTGTCAAAGACCGCGCTGGTGGACGGCGTGGAGTGGAACGTGCGCATCTCGAACCTTGAGCAGCCGCACGTCATCGACACGTTCACGGCGACGTTCGAGGACTACTGGAACGATCCGGCGTTCGAGGCGTACGACACGGCCAGGGACGCCGATCGGCTGCGGCACGCGTTGAGCGGCGAGCGCCGCGACGATGCCCCGACCGCGATTTCGAACCTGGACGTGCGCCCGTACCCGTACCAGGCGGAGATCCTTGCCGACCTGGACGCTGAGCGGCTGGTACACGGGCGGTGGCGCAACCTGGTGGTGATGGCGACCGGCACGGGCAAGACAGTCGTCGCAGCGCTGGACTACCGCCGGCTGCACCGCAACAACAGGGTGGATTCGCTGCTCTTCGTCGCTCATCAGGAGCAGATCCTGCGGCAGAGCCTGTCGACGTTTCGGCAGGTCATGGGTGATGGCAGCTTCGGCGAGACACTTGTCGCGGGCGAGAAGCCCAACGGTTGGAAGCACGTCTTCGCCTCCATCCAGTCGCTGCACCGCCGGGAGGTCGACCCCGAGGCGTACGACATGGTGATCGTGGACGAGTTCCACCACGCGGAGGCTCCGACGTACGCGCGGCTGTTGGAGCGGTTGCGTCCCCGCATACTCCTGGGGCTCACGGCAACGCCGGACCGGGCCGACGGCGGCGACGTGCGCCGGTGGTTCGACGGGCGCGCGGCTGTTGAGCTGCACCTGTGGGAGGCGTTGGAGCGGCAGCTGTTGGCGCCGTTCCAGTATTTCGGGCTGCACGACGACGTGGACCTGTCGCAGGTCACCTGGAAGCGTGGGCAGGGCTACGACCTGGCAGAACTCAACGGCCTCTACACCGGCAACCACGCGCGGGCGCGGTCGGTGCTGCGCGCGGTCAGCGACAAGGTGGACGTGGGTCGGATGCGGGCGCTCGGGTTCTGCGTGAGCATCGGGCACGCGGAGTTCATGGCCGACTGGTTCAGGCAGCACGGCGTCGAGGCGGCGGCGGTGACTTCGGGAGTAGACCGCTCGACGCAAAAGGGAATGCTGCGGGACTTCAAGGCCGGCAAGCTGCGGGTGCTCTTCACGGTGGACCTGTTCAACGAGGGCGTCGACCTGCCGATGGTCGACACGATCCTGATGCTGCGGCCCACCGAGAGCGCCACGATCTTCCTGCAACAGCTCGGCCGTGGCCTGCGGCTGGACGATGACAAGTCCTGCCTCACGGTGCTCGACTTCATCGGCGGGCAGCACGCCAACTTCCGCTTCGACCTGCGCTGGCGCGCCCTGACCGGGGTGAGCCGGAGGGCGATCACCGAGGCGGTCCGCGACGACTTCCCGAGCCTGCCCAGCGGCTGCCACGTCGAGCTGGACCGAGTAGCGAAGGAGGTGGTGCTCGCCAACCTGAAGTCGGCGCTGCCCACCTCGAAGGCCGGCCTGGTGTCTGAGCTGCGGCAGCTCGGCGACGTCAGCCTGGCGACGTTCCTGCGCGAGACCGGCCTGGAGATCGAGGACGTGTACCGATCGGCCAGCGTCGGCGGCTGGACCGGACTGCGGCGGCTCGCCGGCATCGAGACGTCCGCGCCCGGCCCGGACGACCGCGAGTTGGGCCGGGCCATCGGTCGCATGCTGCACACCGACGACACCGACCGGCTAGAGCTGCTGACCCGGGTCGCGGCCGGACCGTCCGCGCCAGGTCAGCAGGTGTACGCGGGCAACAGCCGACTGTTGGACATGCTGCACTTCAGCCTCTGGGGGCCAAACGCACCCCTCACGACGCGCGATGAGCGGCTGGCCCGGCTGTGGAAGGAACCGGCGCGCTGTACCGAGTTGCGGCAGGTCGCCGAGGTGCTGCGGGACCGCATCCACCGGGTGACGCCGACCGCGGCTCCGGGTGCCGTGCCGTTGCGGGTGCACGCCCGGTACAGCCGCAACGAGGCGTGTGCCGCCTTCGGCATGACCAACCCGGGGTCACTGCGCGAGGGGGTCAAGTGGCTGCCCGACGCCAAGGCCGACCTGTTCTTCGTCACCCTGGTCAAGTCGGAGGCGCACTACTCCCCCACCACCATGTACGCGGACCGCGCCATCACCGACACCCTGTTCCAGTGGGAGTCGCAGAGCACCACGTCGGCGGCGTCGACGACCGGGCAGCGCTACACGTCTGGCGGCTCGACCGTGCACCTCTTCGTTCGGGAGACCCGCATCGCCGACCGCGACCTGGGTGCACCGCCGTACCTGTACGCCGGCACCATGACCTACGACTCGCACACCGGCGACCGACCGATGCGCGTCCTGTGGCAGCTCCACCACGCCCTACCCGCCGACGTGTACGCCACCGCCCGGACGATCGCCGCCTAATGCCCCTCGCGAGCCTCGGCCGTCTCGCAGCTCACGAGGCAGGGCTGAAACTCCTCTGGCTCAATCGAGCTCGGACAGGAAGGCACCGACCGCAGCGGCGAACTGCGCTTCAGCATCGTGATGCACAACGTGACCAGCTGGCAGCTCGACGAGCCGAGCCTGGCCGGGACGGCGGGCGATCATCTCGCGAGCGTGATCGGCCGCCAGCTCGTCGCTGCGCGTACCGCGGGTCAGAAGGGTGGGGCAGGACACCGCTACCCAGTCCGTCCAGTGGTCGCCGTTGAGCGCTTTCTGGGACGCCACCGTGTCATCGATGTCGAACGAGAAGCCCCAGCCGTCTTCCGACTCCCGGAAGGAGCACTCCAGATAGGGCGCCGCCGCACCCAGGGCCGAGGCCAGCGCGTCGCGGGATGGCGCGCGGCGAGGGAGGCTGGTGCTGAACGACCAGTCGCAGTCCACCACCGCGCCGATGTCCTCGACGATCAGCGCGCTGACCTGATCCGCGTGCCGGCTGGCGTACTGGTAGGCGTTCACCCCGCCGAGTGAGTGGCCCAGCACCACGGCGGGGCCAATCTTCAGATGCTGGTGGAACGCGGCGACGTCGGCAACGTAGTCGTCCCGTTCGTAGGTCTCGGCACGGTCGGACGCTCCGTGCCCACGCTGGTCGAGCGCGATCACCCGCCATTGCGGTGCCAACGCCTCAGCCAGCGGCGCGAAAGCCGACGCTTCGTTGTAGTGCCCGTGCAAAGCCAGGAGCGGGTTACCCGGACCGCCAAAGTCCAGATACGAAAGCCTCCGACCACCAACCGTGAAGAACTCCCGCATGACCTGGAATCCTAGATCAACGACCGCCGGCTGCCGTTACACGAAGACGTCTGCCGCTCATCGCGGTAGGCGCCGGAGGCAGTCAGGCTGCGTCCGCGTTCGGCGTGAACCTGACGTCCAGTCGCCTGTCCAAGGCTCTGGCTAGCCGCTCCAGGACCGGCAGGGTCGGCACGGTCCCGCCTGCCTCAAAGCGGGCAACTGCGGACTGAGTCATGCCGGCGGCGCGGGCCAACTGGCTCTGACTCCAGCCGTGCCCTTCGCGCAGGTGGCGCACCTCCTGCCCAAGCTCGAAGGCGATCCGGGTGGCCTCGTACGTCTCAGTCGCTCCCGGCTCCGTCATCCGGCGCTCACGCATGTCGTTCCAGTCCAGGCGATCACTCATCGCTCTGCCCCCTCGTTCACGATGTGCCGCTCCGCCACGCACCGCTCGAACGCGCGGCGAGCCCGCTCGACTTCCCGGTCCTCCCGCATTCGCGTCTTGCGGAACACCGTGAGCAGGATGATTCTCCGGTCGGAGGCTATCCAGTACGTCACGCGGACCGCGTCACGCTCCAGATAAAACCGCAGCTCACGCAACTTGCCGTCGAGCTGTCTGCTGTGCGGCTCTCCGAGCAACACGCCTCGGCCAGCCAATAGATCGATGTAGAAGGCCGCTCGAGCGAAGTCGGCAGTCGGCAGTTCCTCCAGCCAGTCTCGGACCTCTGGTTCCAGCTCCACGCTACCCCAACCCATAGCATCGATGCTATGGGTTGGGTCGTTCCCACCGAACTTCATCGAACGCGTGTCGGCGATGACTCCGGCGATGCTCTTGCGGCGCCTAGACGATCTCTTTCAAGGGTTCGGTGAGCGGAGGTGTCGGTGCGTCTGATGGTCGGAGACCGTGCCGGCGACGCCGTCCGAGGCGCGGGAGGCGGTTGACAGGGGTAGATCTTGGACAGTTTCCGTTAGCTAACGGAAACTGTCCAAGATTGCCAGTGATGGCGGGTGGAGCGGCCTGAGGTTGTGCCGTACGGGAGCGTCTGGTCCCTGTCGCAGTCGGAGGTCATCTCGCCGCGACACGTCCCCGACCGACGGGCGTCGGCGGTCAGGTCCCTTGGCATAGATCGTCTAGAGCGGCAACAACGTCGAGGCCGCGTGCTGCACCCCCGAGTGATCGCGCGTTAGGTTGAAGGCCATGGAGCAGCGGATCAGCCTGATCACTCTGGGCGTCGCGGACGTGGCCCGCGCGAAGGCGTTCTATGAGCAGCTCGGCTGGCGCGGCCAGGAGGTCGAGGAGACGGTCTTCTTCCAGGCCGGCGGCCTGGCCCTCGTCCTCTGGGGCCGCGACAAGCTGGCCGCCGACGCGGGCGTCGAAGAGGTGGGCACAGGCGCGATGACCCTCGCCCAGAACGTCCGATCGCGTGCCGAGGTCGACGAGGTGATAACCACTGCGGCCAAGGCCGGCGCGACGGTGACCAAGCCGGCCGAGGAGACCTTCTACGGCGGCTACGCCGGCTACTTCGCCGACCCGGACGGTCACCTCTGGGAGATCGCCTGGAACCCGGGCTTCACCCTGGCGGAGGACGGCACCCTCACCGTCCCCGACTTCAGCGCCACGAACTGAAGCGCCATGAACTGAGCCGCACGGGCAGAAACGCCGATCAGGGCGTCGGGGACGGGCAGACCAGCGGGTCCAGCAGCGGCAGCTGAAGAGGATCCAGGCAGATCGCCAGCGGCCCCGGATCCGGTGACGGCGTCACGCTCGGAGTCGCGGTCGGCGTCGGCGACGCGACGGGCGGCGTCGGCAGGGCTGACGCGGGCGGGTCCGTGCTGGGGACCGGACCAGGCGTCGGCACCGAACTGGCCGGCGGGATCGGAGCGACGGACGGCGCAGCGGCCGGAGGCAGGGCCACCGCGACAGCAGGTGCCACCACTGTGGAGACAGCAGACGGCCGGTCAGCCTGAATATCGGGCGGTCTCCATACGGCACGGTGGGCAGAGCCGATCCGCGACCTGGGCGCCACCGGCCCGACGGCACCGATCGGAACGATGACCGCCCCAGCCCGAGGTGCGTCCAAGGCGATGACCTCCGCCGAGCGCACCGGCCCACGAGGACCCCACGCGCCAGGCCCCAGAGCACCCGGGCCGAGCGTCACGAACACCACGGCCGCGACGGCGGCAGCGCCGAGCGCCCGCCGGTCGGGGCGTACCGCCACCAGCGGCGCGTCGTCGGGTTCCGCCCATACGACGGGGGCGGGGCGGGCGGCTCGGTGCGCGGCCAGCAGCGCGTCGACCTGCGCGGCGACGGTAGCGCGATCGTCGGCAGCCGCCAGGGTGAGATAGAAGCGGAAGTTCACCGCGGCGCTGGCCGGGACCAGCAGCCCGGCCAGTCGACCGTGGTCGGGCAGCAGGGTGACCGGCACGTCGGTGTGGTGCGCGGTGCCGACCAGGTCGGCGTACCGCCACTCGCGCCGGTACTCCCGACCACCGAAAGCCACCCGTCGACTGGTCACCACGGCCATGCCGATGTCGACGACCCGCAGGCCCGGCGGCAGGGCGTCGGAAGAGGGCTCAGCGAAGGAACACAGGCCCGGTGTGGGCAGGCCGGGGACGTGCCGAGCCTCGGCCTCGACGAGCGTGGCGACGGGGAGGACGCGGAAGACGAGCTCGTCGTCGTCGAGGTCCACCGGTAGGCCGCTGCGGGGCTGCGTACACCCGAGGAAGCTGGCGGCTTCGATGCGGAGCCGGGCCAGGTGGTCGTCGCGGCGCCGCCATTCGTCGGTGGCGTCGCGGTACGCGCGCTGCCGGCGCTCGTTCTCGCGCTCAGCCCAGGCGATCCGCCAGGGGGCACAGGCCACAGAGGTCACGGTCACACGCGGTACAACCGCTCACGTACGTGACAGGCAACGCGGCTGGGATCGATGCATCCCTTTGCGCCCGATAGAAGAGAATTTCAGGCAGCGGCGGGCGCGAAGAGTTCGACAGGATTACCAGCCGGATCGTCCAGGACGATCTGTCGGCCGCCCGGCCCTGTGACGATGTCGCTGCGGAAGGCGACCCGGGCTGCGCGCAGCCGGGCAACCTCCGCGTCGATGTCGGCGACGATCAGGTGGATGCGGTTCCAGCCGCCGGGGTGTGGACGGCGTCCGTCGGGCATGGACCGGCCTGCGGAGCTGCTCGGGCCGGACAGCAGCAGCCGCAGGTTCCCGCGCCGGACGTCGGCGAACGCCGGCAGGAACGAGCTGGATGAGGTGAACCCGAGGTGGGTGGTGTAGAAGTCGGTCGCGGCGGCAACGTCGTCGACGAGGTAGCGCACGCTGACGGTGTTGTCATCAATGGGGCTGGTCATGATGCCTTCTCTCGTGGGCGGGAAGCGTGTGCAGCAGGAGACGACCAGGGCCAGGCGGCGGAGCCGGCCGTGGTGGGATCGGCTCCGCCGCCTCGATCGGGAAAGTTGGCCCGGGTACCGGCACCGAGCCAGCTAGGCCGGTTGGCCGGGCTCCGGTGCCTCGTAGACCCGGCGGATGTCCACCTCCACCTCACCGATCGTTCCGGCGAAGACGTCGACGAAGCGTCGACCCCACTCCAGGGCCTCCTCGTGGGAGCGCACGTCCACCAGCGCGAACCCGGCGATCAGCTCCTTGGTCTCGGTGAACGGCCCGTCGGTGACGGTGGTCTTGCCGCCGCTCACAGTGATCCGGGTGGCGTCGGTAGCGGTCGGGCAGAGCCCTTCGGCGGCGACCAGGATGCCGGACTGCGCGACCTCCTTCATGAAGGCCTCCATCCGGGCGACGAACTCCGGGCTCGGGTTGAATGCCTCCGGCAGGGTCTCGTCGAGCTTGTGCATCATCATGTAGCGCATCGGTCGGTCCTTCCGTTGTCGATGACAGTGGTCAATTGGCGAGCTGCCGACCGCAGAGCGCGGTCAGCCAGCTGAAGACGACGACGCAGGCGAGCGCCATCCGCACGCTGAGGGTGCCCTGGTCGGGCCAGGCCAGGATCGCCACCACGGCCAGCGCGCTGCCGACGGAGAACGCCGCCCAGCCGCGCTGCCCGGCCCGCCACCAGGCACGGGCGAAGACCAGGCAGGCGATGGGTACCGAGCCGAACGCCAGCCCCGCGCCGACGCCGTGACCGATGGCGTGCCAGCTCAACGTGTCGGGCGTACCCTCCGGCGCACCGGCCGGCCAGCCCATGCTGGGGTCGGAGACCAGTACCCCGCCGATGATCAGGCCGAGGCCGTGCACGGCGATCAGCGCCGGCCCCCACGTTCCCCCCGGCGCGCCGCGCAACGCCCGGCGCAACCCGACCGCGCCGGCCAGGGCGAGCAGCCCGGTCAGCACGAAGTTGGCGATCTGGATCCAGCCCAACTCGCCCAGGGCCAGCAGGCTGAGTGGCTGCCGGCTCAGGTCGTACCCGTCCCGGGTGAGCACCTGGGCCGCCGCCACCACCACGAACAGCGGGCCGGCTACGACTCCGCCGGCCAGCAGGGCCCTGGTCGTCGTACGCCGGGAGTCGACGCCCGCCACTGGGGACCCTGCGCTCATCGCGTTCGTCGTCGTCATGTCGATCTCCTTGTCTCTGCCGGCCGTTCGCCGGTCCCCGCGTGCCGGTTCGAGCCGGCTTCCACTGACGCGTCGAGCGACCGGCGCGGGATACGACATGACGTTCGGAGAATTTTCAGCCGGTTGGCGCGACGCCGCGGGCGCAGTCGGCGGCACGGGCTCGGAGCAGCGCGCGCTCGCGTTCGTTGCCGGTCAGGTCGGCGGCCCGTTCGAACTCGGCGCGCGCCTCGTCGTGGCGTCCCAGCTTGGCCAGCAGGTCACCGAGCACGCTGGGCAGCAGGTGGTAGCTGGCCAGCGCGGGTTCCTCGGCCAGCGCCTGGGCCAGTTCCAGTCCGGCGGCCGGGCCCTCGGCGAAGGAGACCGCGACGGCCCGGTTCAGCTCCACGACCGGCGACGGTACGACCCGGGCCAGCTCCGCGTAGCCGGCGGCGATGCGCACCCAGTCGGTCTCCTGCGGCTTGGCCGCGCGGGCGTGGCAGGCCGCGATCTCCGCCTGGAGGGTGTACGGGCCGGGTGGGCCGTCAGCCGCCCGGGCCCGCTCCAGGGCGGCGAGGCCGCGACGGATCAGCAGCCGGTCCCAGCGCCCCCGGTCCTGCTTGAGCAGCAGGACCGGCTCGCCGTTGGCATCGACGCGGGCGGCGGTACGCGACGCCTGGATCTCCAGCAGCGCGGCCAGGCCGTGCACCTCAGGTTCCTCGGGCATCAACTCCTGCACGAGCCGGGCCAGCCGCAGCGCGTCCGCGCAGAGCGCCGGCCGCATCCAGTCGTCGCCGGCGGTCGCGGAGTAACCCTCGTTGAAGATCAGGTAGATGACCTCCAACACGGAGGCGAGCCGTTCGCCGCGCTCGGCCACGCCCGGCACCTCGAACGGCACCTTCGCCTCGGCGAGGGCCTTCTTGGCCCTGGTGATCCGCTGCGCGACGGTGGTCTCCGCCACCAGGAACGCCCGTGCGATCTCCTCGGTCCTCAGCCCGCCCAGCACCCGCAGGGTCAGCGCCGCACGCGCCTGCGGTGAGAGCACCGGGTGGCAGGCGGTGAAGACCAGCCGCAGCAGGTCGTCGTCGATCCTCTCCTCGAAGGCCGCGTCGAAGTCCGGGGTGAACCGGTCGTCGTCGAGATCCTGCCCGAGTTCCTCGACCGTACGCTCCAGCAGCTTGCGCCGGCGCAGCGCGTCGATCGCACGTCGCTTCCCGACCGTGGTCAGCCACGCGCCGGGATTGGCCGGTACGCCGTCGCGCGGCCATTGTTCCAGCGCGGCGACCAGGGCGTCCTGGGCCAACTCCTCGGCCCAGCCCACATCACGTACCAGTCCGGCCAGGGCGGCGACGACCCGCCCGGACTCGATGCGCCACACCGCCTCCACCGTGCGGTGTACCTGCTCGACCCCCATGACCGCACATCAGAGCAGGGCCGGCGCGGGCTCCACAAGGACCGCACCGGCTGGACCGGTCAGCCGGCGCGCCGTCGGTACGGCTGCGGGCCGTGGGTCGGAAACCGCGACTGGGTACGCGGTGGGTACGCCTCGCAGTGCTCGGCCCAGTGTTCGGCGGCGGTGGCCAGGGCGTCCGCGGAGATGGTGAGGATCAGCGGGTAGATCGCGCTGGACGGGCGGCGCATCCATGGTGGCAGCGACTCGGCGGAGAACTCCACGATCAACTCCAGCCGGCGGCGGCGCAGCACCCGGCTGCGCAGGGCCAGGTTGGGTTCGGTGAACCGCACCATCGCCGGTGGCGCGCTCAGCCCGAGGGCGGCGGTGGCCTGCCCGTGCAGCCAGCCGCCGAGCGCGCGGGCCTCCTCGACCATCAGGCTCGGGTAGTGGTGCGACCAGGTCTGACCGTCGGCGGTGCGGGCGTCCACCTCGATGAGCAGCCAGTCGTGCCAGCCGGGCGTGGCCCCGGCGGGGTCGTCGGGCGGGTCGATGCCGGGCTGGTAGCCGACGGGGCGTATCCGCACCCGAGCGCCATCATCAGACCGGATCTCCACTCGATCATTCTGGCCGAGCAAAGCGGACGTCAGGGCCTGAATCGGTCATTTGGTGATGGTATGCCGGACACCCTGATGCTGGGCGCAGGCGTTGGATCGGCCGCCGGCCAGGCTGACCGAGCCGTCCCGGCACTGCACCAGGTAACCGCGTCCCGCCCAGAACTGCGGTACGCAGTCGAACCAGTCGCACACCTCGGCGGCCGGCTTGCGGATCCGCGTGCCGCCACAGAAGTCGTACCCCAGTGGGTTCTCCGGGGCTCCGCAGCGCGGGCCCTGGGTCGCGCGGGGCGACGGTCGTGGTGACTTCGTCGGCTTCGGGGGCGGGGGGTTCAGGGCGAGCGCCGGGCCGATCCGCGCGGGCGCCACGCTGGCGGTGGGCGCCGGGGTGGCGGCGACGGCGACCTCCGCGCCGCCGGTCGGGTCGGACGGGTCCGACTCGATGAGCGCCGCCGGCACCAGCAACGCGATGGCCGCCGCCACCGCGATGCTCCGGCGGCCACCTGGCACGAACGACGACAGCCGGGCCTGTCCGGGGGTGGCCGCGGCCGGCCGGAACGGCTTGAGCTGGGCGTGCTCGTCGATCAGCTCGTCGAGCTGGGCGACCACCGTGGCGCGCTGTTCGATCGCGTCGGCGAAGGCCAGCGTGAGCTTGAACCGGAAGTCCGGCGCGGCGTCGGTGGGCAGCAACAACCCGGAGGTATGCCGCCGGTCCAGCACCTGGATCAGGGTGACCGGCGCCGCCGGGTCGTGGGCCAGGCCGGTCATCCGGCCGTACGCCCAGTCGCGCCGGCCGCGCCCGCCGAGCAGCACGAGCCGACGGCTGGTGATCACGGCCATGCCAGCGTCGGTGACGCGGACGTCGTCCGGGCGGCGCGGGCGGAGCTGCCCGGTTCGCGGGGCGACAGTGAGGTCCGGTGCGGGCAGCACTGTGGTGTGCCGCACCTCGACCAGTTGCGCGGCGGGCAGCGCCCAGAGCACCACCTCGTCGGCGGCCAGTTCCAACGGCAGACCGGCGCCGGCGGCCACTGAGCCCTGGAAGTCGGCGGCCAGTGCGCGCAGCCGCCGTAATTCGTCATCGCGTCGCCGCCACGCCGCCTCGGCGCCGCGGAACGTGCTGACCCGCCGCACGTTCTGCCGGTGCGCCCACCGGTATCGCCAAGTGGAACCCGTCGAATCAGTCTTCGCCACGCCGACTCCTTCGCCGCGCTGGCCACCAATCTGGGGTGTCACAGGGGTTAACAGGCACGGCGCGGCGCCCGGACACGCCGAAACGGGCGAAGTACCCGATCGGCGGAGCAACCGGCACGATAGGGGGATACTAGTGCCGACGTTCATGTTTCTGAGGGGGTGGCGGTCGTGCCGGCAGTCACGCTGCCCGGGGTCGTGATCGGGGTCGACATCGGCACCACCAGCACGAAGGCCGTCGCGTACGACACCGACGGGCGGCAGCTCGGCCGCCACCTGGTCAGCTACCCGCTGAACAACCCGCAACCCGGCTACGCCGAACAGGACCCGCAACTCATCCTGGAAGCGGTGCTCACGTCGATCAGCATGGTGGTGGCCGAGTTGGCCCAGCCGGTGGCCGGGCTGTCGTTCGGCTCCGCCATGCACAGTCTGATCGGGTTGGACCGGGACGGTAGTGCGCTCACCCCGTCGGTGACCTGGGCCGACTCGCGGTCCACCCGGCAGGCCGAACGGTTGCGGGCGGTGCCGTCGGGGCTGGCCCTGCACCGGCGCACCGGCACGCCGATGCATCCGATGTCGCCGCTACCCAAGCTGCTCTGGTACGCCGAGCAGGAGCCGAAACTCTTCGAGCGGGTGACGCACTGGGTGGGCATCAAGGATTGGGTGCTGCTGCGGCTCTGCGGCGCGCTGGTCACCGACCACTCGATCGCCTCGGCCACCGGCCTGCTCGACATCCACAGGCTGGAGTGGGACCCCGAAGCGCTGAGCATCGCCGGCATAAACGCGGAACAGCTCCCGCGGCTCGTCTCCACCACCGCCGTGCTGCCCAACCTCACCCCGCAGACCGCGGCCGAGACCGGCCTGCCGGAACGCACCCCGGTGGTGGTCGGCGCGGGTGACGGACCGCTGGCGAACCTGGGCCTGGGCGCTGTGCGCCCCGGCATGGTGGCCTGCTCCATCGGGACCAGCGGCGCGATGCGGGTGATCATCGAGCGGCCCGGCGTGGACCCGCTCGGCGGGGTGTTCTGCTACGCGCTGACCGAGCAGCGCTGGGCGGTCGGTGGCGCGATCAACAACGGCGGGATCGTGCTCAAGTGGGCGGGTGCGGCGCTCGCCCCGGATCTGGGCGAGCACTCCGAGGAGGACCTGGTCGCCCTGGCGGCCCGCGCGCCGGTCGGCTCGGGTGGGCTCATCATGCTGCCGTACCTGCACAGCGAACGGGCACCGCACTGGAGCGCCCTGCCGCGCGGCGCGTACGTGGGGTTGACCCACGCACACCGCCGCGAGCATCTGGTGCGGGCCGCGCTGGAAGGTGTCTGCCAGCAGCTCGCGCTGGTGCTCAGCTCGGTGCGCGCGGCCGGCAACGAGGTTCGCGAAGTCCGGGCCGGTGGCGGCTTCGCCCGCAGCGGCCTGTGGCGGCAGATGCTCGCCGACGTGCTCGGCCTGCCGGTGAGCTTCCCGGCCGCGCACGAGGGGTCGAGCTTCGGCGCGGCGCTGCTCGGCATGGAGGCGCTCGGGCTGATCCCGAGCATCGACCTCGCCGCCGACCTGGTGCGGATCGAGGAGACGATCCGCCCCGACCCGGCCGCCGCCGCCACCTACGCGGGGCTGCTGCCACTCTTCGCCGAGCTGTACGACGCCCTCACGCCCACCTTCGCCTCGATCCGCCGGATGGCACCCGGCCTGCCCACCGGGCCCGAAACACAGGCGTGACCGGGTGCCGGCTCGGCCTTCAGGGGTCGGGGCTCCGGGTGCCGGCTCGGGCCTCCAGGGGTCGGGGTCGCTGATGAGCATGATGCCCGTGAGTCATCGTGATGCCTCTGGGTCATCGCGCTCATCAGGACATTGCCGCCCAGACGAGTGACACCGGTCCCGTCGGTCTCACCAGCCTCCGGAGCTTCATATCGTGCAAACGTGAGAAAAAGCGACAAGAGGCGCTCATCTTCCCTGCTGGGGAACTCTGCCCGCGTACCCCTGAAAGTGCTGACGGCGGCGGTCGCGCTCGCGGTGCTCGCGACGACCGTGCCGGCCACCGCGGACGGCCCGGACCGCGAGCCCGTCGCGGAGAGCCAAGAGCCCGGGATCGACCCGACGCCGGAGCGCCCACCTACCAGCGAGGTGTCCTGGCTGTCGTTCCCGGGCGGGGCGTTCGCGGTGGACTCGCTCGGGCACACCGTGCGCTACCGCGCCTGCGACGGCGACACCGGTCGGGTCGCCGACCCGAACATGCGGGTTGCCGCCGGGGTGGCCAGCGGTGCGGTGGTGGTCGGAGGAACGGCCTACCGCTACCGGGTGCCGCTGGTCGGGCGGACCGAGGGAACGCTTGAGGTGATCCAACGGCACCGCCCGCCGGTGACGCTTACCGGCGTGGTGGTCACCAGCCCGCAGCCGCCCACCGACCCGGTGGCCGGGGCCCGCCTCTTCCCGCTCAGTAATCAGCTCGCTCGGGTGGTCGCCGACGCGAGCCTCAACCCGGCCGGGGCCACCGTCCGTGACCTGTCCGGCCGCTACGGCGACCAGCAGATCGCCGTCAACGGATCGCTGCGCCCCAAGGCGGCCAGCGTGATCAAGCTGTGGATCCTGGTCGAGCTGCTGCGCCGGGTCGACTGTGGACAGGTCTCTCTCGACGACGGGGTGCTGGTCACCCCGGAGGACGTGGTCGGCGGCACCGGTCAACTGCAGTTCGAGACGTTCCCGCAGGTGGTGAGCCTGCACCGGCTCGCCCAGTACCTGATCAAGTTCAGCGACAACGTGGCCGCGAACGTGCTGATCACCTACCTGAACACGAAGATCCCGGCAGCGTTGCCGCCCGGCGTGCCGGTGGCCCACAAGACCGGTGACCTGCCGGACGCCTCACACGACGTCGGCTACTACCTGATCCCCGGCACCGAGACCGCCGTCGCGTTCCTCACCGCCGGGCCCATGGCCACCGGCGACGAGACGGTCCGCCGGATGGCCCGCACCGTCTACGACTTCCTGGTCCCCCCGGTCGACGGGGCGGTCGAGGAGTGAGCCGACGTCAGGCGCCGGGGATGTTCGACGGCGGGTCCTCGCCGACCAGGTCGGCGGCCGGCGGGTCGGCCGACACCGACAGCCCGAAATCCGAGTACGTCAGGTCGAGCTGAGCGGTCTGCGACTGCTCGCTGGCCAACTCGATGCGGTAGCGGACCAGCCGCCCCTGCTCGTCGACGGTCGCGGTGAACGGCACCGCCCCGGCCCGGTCACCGAGCACGCCGTCGACGCCGCTGCCCAGCACCGCGCCGCTCTGGCGCAGGTCCAGCGTGCCCGCGTACTCCCGCTCGGCGGTCTGCCGGACCTCCGCCGGCGCGCCCAACGTGCTCGCCAGCCGGGTGTTGTCCAGGCCCTGCTTGGCCGCCGGGGCACCCGGGGCGCCGACGTGCCACCAGGTCTTGCCGTCCCAGACCGGGACGCGGCGGTCCGGTGCGGTGACCCGCACGTACACGTCCGGCCCGGTGGTCAAGCGCTCGATCTTCACCAGGCCGGCGGGCACCTTCAGCGAGGTGGTCTCCAGACCGCGCTTCGTCTTCGGGTCCCAGAGCAGCACCGTGGCGTCCCCGTCCGCGCCGCCGGTGCCGACGGTCAACTTGTACGGCTGCTCGTCGGCCTTCGCGGCGGCGGCCTTCAGCACACCGACCGGATCGGCCGCACTCGCCGACGCCGCCGGGCGACCCGCCTCAGGTTCGTCGTCGCCGGTGGCGACCAGCGCCCACGCCCCGGCGCCGACCGCCACCACGAGCACGGCGACAGCGGCGATCAGCTTCGGTTTCTGCACTGTCATCTCCCCCGGGCGGTGCGGTCCGGCCAGACTAGCCGGACCGCCCGTCGTCACGCCCGGCTGATCGCGTTGGCGTGGATCGCCTCGTGCAGATAGGCGGCCAGCCCCGGGGCGATGTTCTCGTAGTACGTGGTGAACCGCTCGTCGGCCAGGTACATGTCGGCCAACCCGGTCTGCATCTCGTACGAGCACTCGTAGAACCAGCGGCTGATGAGCTGCCGGTGCTCCTCGGCCAACTCCATCGCCTCCGGGCTGTCCGCCGGCGCGCCCGAGCCCATCAGCTCGACGATCCGCCGGCCCCAGTCCTCGTTCTCCGACTTGATCCGCAGCCAGTCATCCTTGCCGTAGCGGGAGGCCCGGCGGTTCGACTCCCGGTACGCGTCGGTGTCACCCCACCGCTGCTCCGCCTCGGTCTCGTGCTCCTCCGGGCTGAAGTCACCGAAGACCTCGAACCGCTCCTCCGGCGTGAGTTGGATGTTCATCTTGGTCGCCTCCATCGCGAACTCGATCGCCGTGATCATCTCCTGCAACCGCTTGAGCCGTACCGTCAGCAGTTCGTGCTGTCGGCGCAGGTGCGCGGCCGGATCGGCCGCCGGGTCGTCGATGATCGCGGTGATCTCCTCAAGCGGGAAACCCAGCTCCCGGTAGTACCTGACGAGTTGCAGCCGTTGCAGGTCCGCGTCGTCGTAGCGGCGGTAACCGGCCGAGGTCCGCCCGCTGGGCGAGAGCAACCCGATCTGGTCGTAGTGGTGCAGCGTCCGCACCGTCACGCCGGCGACCTTCGCCACCTGACCCACCGTGTACGCCATGGTCCCCCTCCCTTCCGGGAACCAGGCTCCGGCCTGCCGCTACGTGAGAGTCAACCCCGATTCTGGCCCACCATGGCCGGACCGTCCGGCCGCCCGTACAGATAGCCCTGGCCGCGTGGGCAGCCGATCGCGGTGACCGCCTCGTGCTGACGTTCGGTCTCCACCCCCTCGGCGACCACCGCCAGGTCGAACGCGCCGGCCAGTCGGGTGACCATCTCCACCGTGGCGTACGCCCGGTCGTCGGTGCCCAGCCGGGCCACGAACGACCTGTCGATCTTCAGCTCGGTGGCCGGGATGCGGTGCAGGTAACTCAGCGACGAGTAGCCGGTGCCGAAGTCGTCGATGGCGATCCTGATGCCCAGCTCCCGGAGCTGGTGCAGCCGCTCCAGCACCGCCTCGGTGCCCTCGATCAGCGCCGACTCGGTCAACTCCAGGGTCAACGCCCGCGGCGCCAACCCGACGGCGCTGGTGGCCGCGGTGACCGTGGCGATCAGGTCCGGCCGGCGCAGGTGCGCGGCGGCGATGTTCACCGCGACGGTCGCCTCCGGCGCCCGGCCCCGCCAGGTCGCGGCGGCCCGGCACGCCTCGTGGATCACCCAGCGGTCGATCGGCAGGATCAGCCCGGTCTCCTCGGCCAGCGGCAGGAACCTCGACGGCGGCAACATCCCCAACCGAGGGTGCCGCCAGCGCACCAACGCCTCGGCGCTGCGCACCGCGCCGGTGGCCAGGTCGACGATGGGTTGGAACTCCAGGTGCAGCTGGTCCTCGTCGACAGCGCGGCGCAGGTCGGCGATCAACTCGGCGCGGGAGACGGCCGATTCGCGCAGCGCCGGCGTGCACGTGCGGTACGCGGACTTCCCGGCCGCCTTGGCCGCGTACATGGCGATGTCGGCGTCGCGCAGCAGGTCGGTGTGCGAGGCGTGCTGCGGGCCGTACTCGGCGATACCGATGCTCGCCGACGGATGCACCCCGACGTCCTCCTCGTCGTCGGAGGGCCGCAACGCGTCCAGCAGCCGCTCGGCGAGCCGTTCGGGGGACACCGGCCGGTCACCGTCGACAAGCACCGCGAACTCGTCACCGCCGAGCCGGGCGATCGTGCCGTCGCCGTTCACGGCGGTGTGCATCCGGGCCGCGAGCCCGGTCAGCAGGGTGTCCCCGGTGGCGTGCCCGAACCGGTCGTTGACCTGCTTGAAGCCGTCCAGGTCGAGCAGCAGCACGGCCACCGGTCCGCCGTCGCGCAGGGCCAGCCGCAGCCGCCGGTTGAACAACAGCCGGTTGGGCAGCCCGGTGAGCTGGTCGCCGTACGCGAGCCGGCGCAGCCGCGCCACCAACCGGAGGTTCTCGTTGGCGGCCAACCCCTGGCGGACGGCGAGGGCCGCCAGCAACACCATCATGGTCACGAACACCAGTTGCGGGGTCTGCCCGGTGGGCCGGCGGGCCAGCACCACGGCGATGATCGCCCCACCCACCGGCAGGTACGGCAGCGCCACCCGCCACCAGGGCGGCAGCGGCGACTCGGCGGTGTCGTCGGTGCCGTCACAGTCCGGTGGCGGTGGATTCCGGGTGGCCAGGCCGATCAGCAGGTAACTCAACGGCCAGCACAGGTCGATCGGGTGACCGGCGGCGTAGTCGGCGCGAGCGACCAGCGAGACGTAGACGACGTCGGCGACGACCCGCAGGGTGAGGCTCGCCGCGAGGATGCTCATCGGCCGCCACATCGGCCGGGCCGGGCCGGAGACCGCGACCAGGATGGTGAGCTGCATCAGGTCGAACATCGGGAAGAGCAGCCCCAGCGTCCGCGCCGGATCGGCCAGCTCGGCGGCGGCGACCCCGCGGAAGACCAGCACCCAGGCGATCGGCACCAGGGCCAGGGCGACGATCACCCCGTCCAGCAACGTACGGGCCCGCCCGACCGCGGTCCGTGGTGCGGACGGCGAGCTGAGCAGCGCGGCCGTGCCGGTGAGGATGCCGGCGGTGAAGACCACCCCGACCACCGGCGTGTGCGGCAGGTCGCCGCCGACGAGCCGCTGCACCGTCCAGACCGCCCGGCCGACCGCGGCGAGCGCCATGGTGACGGCGAGCAGCGTCCAGAACCGGCGCAGCGGCGCCGGATGCCGACGGGCCACCCCGGTGCACGCGAACGTCGCCCAGCCGGCGACCAGCATCGCGCCGATGTCGCTGACCAGCGCGGCGCCAGGCAGCGCGGCGACCAGCCAGCCCGCCTCCAGCAGGATGACCGCAGCCGCGACGAACGCACCGGCAGGGTTGAGCGCCCCCGCAGCCTGCTTTCCGTCCTTTCGGGACACGGTCGCTCGGGCCCTTTCGTCGTGTGCGTGCACCCTCGGCAGGGCCGGTCCACGGCAAACCCCGAAAGCCTAACCAGCGCTCAGATACGCCGCCAGAGCCGAACGTGCACCCCGCTGCGGCGCCGGCCTCTGGTCAGCGGCCCGCCGACCGGTTCCAGGGTGAACGGGGCAGTGCGGTGCCGGCCAACGGGCGGCGTGCGCGGCGGCGTCTGCGCCGGCCGGGGGTGCAGGGCGGGCGGGCAACGGAGTGCACTGCCACGTCGACCGAGGGCGTTGGTCGGCCGATCAGCCAGCAGAGGAAGCGTTCCATCGTCGGATCAGCCGACCGGGAGGCGCTCGGCGTCGGACTTGGAGATCTCGTACTCCGCCGCGCAGAACGTGCACTGCTGCGCGTACCGGGTGCGGATCGGAATGAGAGGGATGAAAAATAGGGTGAATTTCGTCGAGCGGCGGGTGATCACCTGCGCGGCCTGGTTGCCGCAGTGCCGGCAGACCTGCTGCACGACACCGGACCGGTCGACCTGGGTACGCAGACCAAAGATGAAGAACATCGCCCGCCAGTACCCACCCGGCCGCGAAAAGTCACCACATCCCGCCAGCGGATCAGGCGCCCTGCTCAAGATCTGCTCACTTACAGGGAAACTGCTGCCTCGGCACGGCTTGAGGCAGCAGTTTCCCTGATGTTGCTCGGATCTTGAGGCGGGGCTTGAAGCGAGGCTTGAGGCGGGTCAGCTGGCCGGCGAGGGCTCCAGGCCGGGGACCTCGGCGGGCAGCCAGATCGGCTGCCAGTTCGGTACTTCGTGGAAGCGGCGCAGCTCGAACAGCCCGGACACCGACCCGCTCCAGGCCCCGTACGGGGGGTTGGACTCGTCGAAGCCGCTCTGCACGAAGGTCAGCGTGGTCCGACCATCGGACTCGGCCAGCTCCCAGTTCGTCACGCCGGTCGGTCCCCAGTCGACGGACATCCGTCGGCCGGGCTCCAGGTCAACGATCTTGGCCGCGTAGCCGGCCTCGAAGCCGCCCATGGCGTACCGGCCGCCGACCCAGGGCTCGATGCCGATCGGGTAGCCGAACCAGGCGCTGGCCTGCTCGGAGTCGGTCAGCGACTTCCACACCTTGTCGGCGGGGGCGGCGATGACCAGCTCACCGCGCAGGTCGGCGGAGGTGAAGTCGGTGCGGGGCAGCAGCGGCTGGCCCTCCAGGTGGGCGGCGAGGTTGGCGATCGCCAGCGACCAGTACGTCTGGAGCACGCCGCGGATGCTGGAGCCGCTCATCGCCTCGGCGAAGTCGAAGTGGCTCTGGGTCAGCGTGAGCACGGTGCTGTCGGTGCTCTCGGCGGTCAACTGGAACTCGGTGGTGGTCTCCACCCCGTCGAGCAGCCAGCTGAAGCGCAGCGTGTCGTCGTCGGCGTGCAGCAGCCGCTGATGCGGGGCGTCGCCCTCCGGCGTGTAGCGGCCCCAGAACTCGTACCGCTTGGGCAGCTCGACCTCGGCGTGCTCGGCCAGCCAGAGACGCAGCTCGGCCGGGTCGGTCAGGGCTTTGCGGACGCGCCCGACCGGCGCGGAGAGACGGGCCTGGAGCTTCATCGGCTCACTCATTGTCGTTCCCTTTCGGATAGCAGGCGACGGCCAGCTTGAAGGCATCTCCTTCACTGCCGCCGTAGCGGGTGAACAGGTCCTGAAGTGCGGTTTGCAGGTCGTGCAGGAACTGCGGGCGCTGCTCGGCCGGCACCCGGATCTCGCCGGAGACCCCGATCGAGGGCAGCTCGGGTGCCGTCCGGTCCAGGCCGGCGATGTCGGCCTGCACCTCCTCCATCAGGTCGAGCAGGTAGCCCAGGCTCAGCTCGTCACGGGCCCGACGCAGGCCGATCCGGCCGACGAGCCGTGGGGAGAGCCAGTAGGACCGGGCGGCGGCCTGATAGATGCCTTCGGTGATGCCGCGGACCTTGCGCTCGTTGACCAGCTCGACGAGGCCGGCCGCGACGAGCTGCTTGACGTGGTAGTAGACGCGCTGTGGCGTCTGGTCGAGTCGGGCCGCGACCTCGGTGCAGGTGCGCGGCTCGGCCAGTTGCCGCAGCACCTCGACGCGCTGCGGCTTGAGCAGGACCTCGGCCTGCTCAATCTGCTCCAGGTACAAAATCTCTCTCATGGCAAAATCAGTTTGTACGTACAAAACTTCTTTGTCAATGGCTTCGCGTGAAGCCGCGCCGACTTTCCCGACGCGGCTTCAGGCGACGCTCAGCAGATGGTCAGGGCAACCAATCGGGACGCAACGGGTAGCCGCTCACACCGTTCGGGCCGTTGTGGGTGGCCAACACCTGATGCAGCTGGATGCCGTTGCGCTCGAACGCCATCCGCGACCCGGCCATGTAGAGCCCCCACACCCGGGCGGTGCCCGCGCCCACCTCGGAGACGCAGAAGTCCCAGTGCTCGACCAGGTTGCGGCACCAGGCGGCCAACGTCAGCGCGTAGTGCTGGCGCAGGTTCTCCTCGTGGTGCACCTCGAACCCGGCGTCGTGCGCCTCGCTGATCAACCGGCCCGGCCCGGCCAGCTCACCGTCCGGGAAGACGTACCGGTCGATGAACGCGCCGGAGCGGTGCGGCGCCCGGTTGTCCGCGCGGGTGATGCAGTGGTTGAGCAGCCGCCCACCCTGCCGCAGCCGACTGCGCAGCGCCCCGAAGTACGCCGGGTAGTTGCGCACCCCGATGTGCTCGGTCAACCCGATCGAGGAGATGGCGTCGAACTGCTCGGCCGGCGCGTCCCGGTAGTCCAGGTGCCGCACCTCCGCCAACTCGGTCAACCCCTCCCGCTCGATCGCGGCCTGCGCCCACTGCGCCTGCGCCTTCGACAGGGTCACCCCGAGCGCCTTGACGCCGTACTCGCGGGCGGCGTGGCGCACCATGCCACCCCAGCCGCAGCCCACATCCAGCAGCCGCATCCCCTTCTTCAGCGCCAGCTTGCCGGCGACCAGGTCGTACTTCGCCGCCTGGGCCTGCTCCAGGGTGTCGTCCGGAGACCGGAAAACCGCGCAGGTGTACGTCATCGACGGGCCGAGCACCTTCTCGTAGAAGGCGTTGGACACGTCGTAGTGGTGCGAGATGGCCGTGCTGTCCCGCACCCGCGAGTGCCGCAGCCCGTTCACCACCCGCTTCCAACGGGGCTGCGCCTCCTGCGGCGGCGCCGGCGGCGGCATCAGCCGCTCCCAGCCCAGCCCACGGGCCAGCGCCAGCCCCTCGGCCAGCGCCGGTGGGCGTAACCGCAGCTCGTCCTTGAGCACCCGCAACGCCTCGTACGGGTCGCCCGGGTGCACCCCCTGCAACGCCAGGTCACCACTGACGTACGCCCGGGCCATGCCCAGGTCGCCGGGTGCGGTGAGCAGGTACGACAACCCCCGCTCGGAACGGATCGCCAGGGTGATGCCGGCGTCGGACGGGCCGACGGCGCTGCCGTCGTACCCGGTGATCCGCACCGGCAACGGCCCCGCGGTGACCGCGCGGACGACTTCCGCGACGGTCGGAGCCGTGTGCCGGCCCCCCGCCGGCGGGGTGGCGGGGACGCTCGCCGCCCCCTGATCTCTGTCGGTCAGGCTCATGCTCGTGCTACCGCCTTTTCGTACAGTCCCGTCAGCCGGTGGTCCGGGTCGTAGCGGTCTTTCACCGCCCGCCACGTGTCGCCGCCGTACAGGCGATCGAAGGCGTCCCGGTCGTAGTACGCGTCCGAGTAGAGCGACTTGTGCCCGCCCGACTCCGACACCCTGCGTTCGATCGTGCGGTTGACGTCGCCGTCGGCGGCGCCGGGCGCGATCGGCACGCTCCCCCAGAACCCGATGTTGACGTAGTCCTGCCCCGGCCGGAGCGGATACAGCGGCCAGGACCGTGCGGAACCGGGACCCGCCGGCTCGCGCAGTCGCAACGGGCACAGCCACACCGGGTTCATCCTCACCGCGCCGGCGAACCAGCGCAGGAAGTCGGCCGTACGGTCCAGCGGGATCTCCACGTCCTGCACGACCCGCTCCCGGGCCGGTTGCCCGCGCAGCCGGTCGATCCGGGCCGCCACCTGATGGCGGTGCTCCAGCCGGACCAGTCGGTGGTAGAAGTCGCTGCGCCGGTACCGCGACGGCCAGAGCCTGCGCATGACCGGATGCTGCGCGCCGAACGCCGCCGAGCACCAGAACCAGTCGGTGTCCCAGCGCCACAGATAGTCGTGCGCGGTGAGCACGTCGCGAGTGCGCTGGCGCAGCGACCGGTAGTAGATCGCCTGACCGGTGTAGTCGCTGGGCGGGTCGGCCGTGTCGGTGAACGTGGCGAACACCAGGTACGCCTCGCCGGGGCTGAACATCACCCCGTCCATCGCGTCCACCGGCTCACCGGCCCAGGACCGGGTCTCGCTCACCTCCGCGATCGCGTCGGTCAGCGCCTCCAGCTGGGTGAACCGGACGTTGCGCAGCGCCACGTACCGGCCGACCGGTTGCAGCTCGATGCGCAGCCGGGTGGCGTAACCGAGGCTGCCCAGCGAGTTGGGGAACGCGGTGAACAGGTCGGCGTGCTCGCCGTCGGGTCGGGCGGTGACGATCTCGCCGGAGCCGGTGAGCACGTCCAGCTCCCGGACCGACTCGTGCGGCAGGCCGTTGCGGAACGAGGTCGACTCGATCCCGAGGCCGGTCACCGCGCCGCCCAGCGTGATGGTGCGCAACTGCGGCACCACCAACGGCATCAGCCCGTGCGGCAGCGTCGCGTCGACCAGGTCCTCGTAGGTGCACATGCCCTGCACGTCGGCGGTGCGGCCGGCCGGGTCGACCGACAACACGCCGTTCAGGCCACTCACGTCGAGCCCCGGAGTCCGAGGAGCGGACCGTGGGCGGAACAGGTTGGAGGTACGTTTGGCCAGCCGGACAGGCTCGCCCGTGGGCACCGCGGCGTACGACCGTCGCAGCGTGTCCACCGCTTGATCATGGTCAATCGGATGATCCACACGCTCAGCGCGCATGTGATCACCTTACGCTCGCCGTTCCGAAACGGTGGGATGTCGACAGCGGCAGTTTCCCGTCCGGTGGCAGGCCCGACGGCTACCGTGGCGGGCATGCCATCGCCAGCGATCACCGCCCTGGACGCCGCCCAACTGCCGTATCGGCTGGTCAGCCATGGTGCGGTCGGCAGTCTCGCGGAGGCCGCCGCCGCCCGGGGCGTGGCCGTCCCCGACGTGGTCAAGACGATCGTGGTACGCCGTGGTGAAGCCGACTACCTGTTCGTACTCACCCCCGGCGACCGGGTGATCTCCTGGCCCAAGCTGCGCGCCCTGCTCGGGGTGCACCGGCTCTCCATGCCGGACGCCGAGGGCGCCCTGGCCGCCACCGGCTACGAGCGGGGCACCATCACCCCGTTCGGCGCGAGCACGGCCTGGCCGGTGGTCGCCGACGAGCGACTGCGCGGCCGGGAGATCACGCTGGGTGCCGGCGAGCGTGGTCTCGCCATCGCGATCGCCGCCGACGTCGCGATCGCCGCCCTCGACGCCACAGTGGCCGACGTCACCGACCCGCAACCCACCCGCTGAACGCTGTCGTCGTCGGTGCGACGGCATAGTGTTGAGCACATGCCGAAAGCCGTGTGGAACGACCTGGTCGTCGCCGAGAGCGACGACACCGTGCTGGTGGAGGGCAACCACTACTTCCCCCGCTCCGCCCTCCGCGACGACCTGATTCGCGAGTCCGCGACGCACACCGTCTGCCCGTGGAAGGGCACCGCCTCCTACTACTCCCTCGAACACGAGGGCAGCACCAGCAAGGACGCGGTCTGGTATTACCCCGAGCCCAAGCCGGACGCCGAGATGGTCCGCGACCGGGTGGCGTTCTGGAAGGACGTCCGGGTCGTCGACTGACGACGCCGACTGGCTACGGCCGACGGCGGTGGGTGAGGATGGCGCCTATGTCCGCGCCCGAGGAACGCCCCGACCCCGCCGGCACCATCTACGGTGGCCGTCCGGCAACCCGCCCCGGGCCGCTGGCCGACCCACTGCTGCGGGTCGCGCTGGCGGTCGGGGTCGTCGGCGTACTCCTGGGGGTCGTCTTCGCCAGCGGTCTGCTCGACGGTGACGACGAGCCGGCCGTGCCGGCGGCGGTCGGTACGCCGTCCGGCGCGGCCCCGCCCAGCGCCCCGGCCGCCGAGCCGAGCCCGACCGCACCGGCCGAGCCGTCCCCGACCCCGTCGGCCAGCACGCCGGCCGCACCGCCCACCGGGCCCCGGGTGCTGCGCGCCGCCTCGGGTCTCTGCCTGGGGCTCGACGGCGACGGCGAGAAGGCTGAGGCCGAGTTGGCGGTGTGCACCGGCGCCCCGGAGCAGCAGTGGGTGGTCAGCCCGACCGGCGCGGACGTCATGACGGTGACCAACGCCGCGTACGGGCAGTGCCTCGACGTCGAGGGTGGCAGTCGGGACGACGGCGCGCGGTTGCAGCAGTTCCCCTGCCACGGCGAGGCCAACCAGCAGTGGCGGCTCGGCGGGACCGGCACCGGCGCGGTGCTGCTCGTCGCCGCGCACAGCAACAAGTGCGCCCAGGCCGACGACGACGCTGCCGAGGCCGGCGACGACATCCGGCAGCGCCCGTGCGACGGCCGGCCGGCCCAGCAGTGGACAGTGGGCTGACCGGCCGACGACTCGCCGGTTCAGCCCCGGAAGCTCCACGCCCTGCGTGCGGTCGCGGCGACCAGCACGGCCTCCGGCACCGGCCGGCCCGGCCGCCTGCGCAGCAGCAACGACAGCCCGGCGGCGCCGATCGACAGCGCGCCCGCCACGTACCAGGCCATCGCGTAGTCGCCCAGCCGGTCCCGGACCAGTCCCGCGCCGGTCGCGGCGACCGCCGCGCCGAGTTGGTGCGCGGCGAACACCCAACCGAAGACGACCGCTCCGGCGGCACCGAAGTACTCCCGGCACAGCGCCACTGTCGGCGGCACGGTGGCCACCCAGTCCAGGCCGTAGAAGACGACGAACACCAGCATGCTCGGCTCGGCGGTGCCGGCGAACAGGCTCGGCAGCACCAGCAGGGACAACCCCCGCAGCGCGTAGTACATGCCGAGCAGCAGCCGGCTGTCCACCCGGTCGGTGAGCCAACCGGAGGCGATGGTGCCGACGATGTCGAAGAGCCCCACCAGGGCGAGCAGGCTGGCCGCGGTGGTCTGGGCCATGCCGTGGTCGTGCGCGGCCGGCACGAAGTGCGTACCGACCAGGCCGTTGGTGGTCGCCCCGCAGATCGCGAACCCTCCGGCCAGCAGCCAGAACGGCCGGGTCCGGGCCGCGGTGGTCAGCGCGCCGAGCGCCCGGGTCGCCGCGCCGCCGGTCGCCGGCGG